>CAZWOY010000582.1:0-2167 GCA_964635255.1 uncultured bacterium | reverse complement strand
GTCTGCTAAAGGCAGACTCGCAATGACACTTTTTACTGCACTTAGTAATAAATAGCGTACACATTACCTACTCGTTCCCATGCTCCAGCGTGGGAACGAGTTTGTGATATGTACGCTATTTATTACACATGGCAATATCATGTTATTGGGGATAACAACGCCGGTCACATCTCGAACATAGCCGCTTCTTCCTTGCGTTCGGCGGCGCTTTTCGCGCCTGGGATTTCTATAGCTTTGTAAATAAGATCGTGCAGCCCCATAACCTTGCACGGCAGTTCGTAGTATTCGACCAGTTCCTTAAGCTGTTTTTTACAGTTTGCGCAAGGGGAAATCACGATTTCAGCGCCGGTTCTGCGGATTTGATCGGCTTTGACTTTGCCTCCGATGTTCATTCGATAGTCATGGATCTCATCGACAGAAACCAATCCGCCTCCTCCGCCGCAGCAATAGTTATCGATCCCGTGCGGTTCCATCTCCACAAAGTCCTTTATAAAGGACCTGATGATTTTGCGCGGCTGTTCGACCACCCATCCAGATCTTGCAATGTTGCATGGATCGTGATAGGTGACTTTTTCGGTGATGATATCCGGATTGAATTTGATCTTGCCTTTTTGTATGCATTCGAGAGTGTATTCCATGAAATTGTACACCGGATATGTTTCCTTGCCGGCAAAAACCGGAACGAAATCATGCGCCGATCTCGAAGCGTGTCCGCATTCCCCGATCAGGATTTTTTCGCCTTTTAACCGCGTAACCTCGCCTACGAGCTGCTTGATTATGTTCTCAAGATGCCAATCGCTGTAGAACAATCCATAATTGATGCCGTCGAAATCCTTCGTGCCGATTGTCCACTTGTCCCAATCGCCGGATGCGTAAAGAACGATAGCGTTGCCCATTAGCGTGTCCGGCTCTAACAGGTAATCGCTGACCGCACAGAAAAAGACGTATTCGCGATTGAATTTATCGACGGGAAAGTCCAATTTTATACCCATCGTTTCTTCAATCTCATCCGAGAGGAATTCAAGCGTATCTATCAAGGCTTCTTTGGGAATCTTGGAAGTATTGCGCGTTTCGCCTTCCAATTGCTCGCGGGTTGCAACTTGCAGAGCTTTAGGGACAATGCCGATCAGGCTTAGTATATATCGTCCCAACCGCGTCATCAGCCCATGATCGACCCCCATGGGACATTCGCGGGTGCAGCGCCTGCAAGCCGTGCAGCGATAGAAGAGGTCAAGCATTTCATCGATTATATCTTCGGTTAGATCGATTCCATTCGAGAACCTGGAGTTGATCCAACCGCCGAAGGTGAAATAACGCTTGTAAACGTCCAGAAGCAGGTTCGTTCGATAACAGGGAATGTCTTTTGGATCTCCGGTGGCTAAATAGACCGGACAGGTTACAGCGCACCGGTTGCATTTTGCATTCGATGTACAATAAGAATCCAGCAGCGGCTTATAATCCGTAAAATGCAACACAGCCGCAAACGCTTCCAGAAATCGTTCGACGCGGTTTTCCGTGACCGGATTCTCTATATAATAGGGATAAGCCGGTTTGCCGTTGTCACGACTTTTTCTTTCCAGAACTGCCTCAGCAACTTCCGCCATTTCTCTTTATCTCCGATTTGTTTTCTGCGAATTAAAACTGCAGGCTTACCGGCAACTCAGGCGCGGTATTCTTACCTGCAGGCTATCCGCTAAAATTGCAAAGCTTGTACCATGAAACAAAAAACATAAATCGAAAACAAAAAGAGTCTTGGCTTCAAAATATAATCTTAAACTAAAATTGCGCGAGAGTCCTATTGGTTTGGTTTTAGGAGAACAGTTACAAGAAATGTGAAAATGAAAAAGAAAATTTTAAGCGGCAGATTTTAAGAAAATATCGATCATTTTTTAGAAATTATTGTTGCGATTGTTGCAACATTATGTCGCATTAAGACATTTACTAAAACAAAAGCGTATGAAAATATTTTCAGTCATTCACACGCAGGCAGGAATCTCCTAAAATCTTGATAACGCTGGATATTCCTGCCTGTGCCGGATGACTTCGCCTAATATTTTCATATTATTACTCCGGTCGTAGAAGGGATTCAGTGGGCAGGCGTCTCTGCCTTAGTAGGGCAGGCGTCTCTGCCTTAGTAGGGCAGGCGTCTCTGCCTGCCGGTTTGAAA
>CAZWOY010000581.1:0-2178 GCA_964635255.1 uncultured bacterium | reverse complement strand
TTAGTCTGCTAAAGGCAGACTCGCAATGACACTTTTTCATGCACGTAGTAATATTTCTATATGCAATAAATAATGTACATATTACCTACTTGTTCCCAGGCCGGAGCGTGGGCGCGAGTTATGGTTTTTAAGCGCCAAGTCGCGTGTACGCTATTTAATGCGCATAGTAGTAATGGCGGCGCAGAAAATATTTGTCATTCGCAAACAATCTTCTACTGTAATGAAAAGGAAACTTGATTTTTTTTTCTCTATTTGTTTCTTTAGAATTGTTCGTATGCCGCTTTTCAAGATACTACGCAGAAAGGCAGAGTGAACGCCATTAATCGACGCCGGGATAAACATAGCCGGTTTACTTAGATCATTGTCCTAACATGGTAAAAAACAAACACTCCTAAAAGAGAGATCGGAAATGTCTAAAAACATAATAAATCTAACCGTATTTTCAATCGCATTCCTGTTAGGGCTAACCTCCTGCGATAAAGCGCCGGAACGAATCGTAATACTGCACCATAATGATTTCCATGCGGCGAACAGCCCTTTCGAGTATAATTATTCGACGGGACGCGAACCTTACTATGAAGAGATAACTTCTACGACCGACGTCGCGCCGGAAACAGTTCAAAAACCAAACAAGAAAGCTCAGGTTCAAGGCGCTGCAGGGCTTAAAGGATTGGCTGAAGCCGTCAGAGACACAGTTCCAAATTCGCTGTGGCTGGACGCCGGAGACGATTTCACCGGCGCTCCCATATCAAGTATTACTCAAGGCGCCAGCCAGATCGCTATCAACAGGAAAATCGGGATCGACGCCGCCGTCATCGGCAATCATGAATTCGACTACGGACGAGAACGCGCGAGGGCTTACGTTGATTCTATGGGCATTCCGGTCGTCGGCGGGGCTAATCTAATGGATGAAAACGGCAATCCGTTTGCGTTGGAATATTATGATACCACGCTTGCAAATACTCCGGTAAGGATAATCGGCTTGGTTCCGCCCAATCTGCACGCGCTCACGATGGCAAGCGCAACCGGACAATTGAACATTCCGGCGCCGGAAGAAGCTGTCAAGAAATTCCTGCCGGAATCTGGCGTTCTGACAGTAGTCCTTTCGCACATGGGATATTACGAGGACGTTGCGCTCGCTAAGAAAGTCCCTGAAATCGACGTCATCGTAGGGGGGCATCAGCATGCAGTTCTCATAAAGCCCCGCCTGATACGACCAGACAGCGCGGCGATAATGAAATCTTCTTACGGAGACGGGAAATCGCCGGTTATGGGAACGGTTGTAGTCCAAGCCGGCGAACGGGGCGCATATTTAGGATACCTGTCGCTCATGGTTAAAAAGGGCGACGTTGTTTCTTACAACGGAAGGCTGCTTCCCAACGACGGCGGTCTTGCGGCTCCGGATCCTGATTTTACCCTGTTTATCAGCGACATTGAAAGCTCGCTGACCCAGACGATGGATGAAGTAATCGCACAATTGCCCAAACCGTTGAATCGCTCGCGCTGGGGTCAGGGTTCCGCCTTAGGCAGATGGGAAACGGACGCTTTCAGGCAGGTAACCGGCGCCGATATCGCCTTCCAGAATCCGGGCGGCTTGCGAAAAGACCTGTCAGCCGGAGATTTGACCATCCGGGATCTGTGGGAAGCCAATCCGTTCGGAAATACGCTCGTCTTATTCGACATAACCGGCGCGGAGTTGCAAAAAGCCTGGGAGCATATAGCATTTAGCGATCATGAACCTCTGCTGGTTTCCGGCATGTCGCTAACCCTAGACAGAAACAATAACGAGATCAGGGATATTCGAGTTCAGGGCGAGCCTTTAAGCCCGGACAAAAAGTATAAGGCGGCGACCAATTCCTACGTATTCGGACACTTTCAAAAGTTCTTCGGTTTTCCGCAAGGCGACAGATGGCATTACGACACCGGCATGGTGGATCGTGAGAAGCTGATCGAAGTCGCTAAGGCGCAGAAAGTGATTTCGGATCCGGGGAATGTTCGGGTGACGGTGGTGGATTAGGGACGTTATAATGTGAAAGTAAAACTAACCACGAAGGCGCAAAAGCTCGACGCAAATCTGGTTCTGTGAATCCGGGGAACTTATGTGTAGCGCCGACATGAATAATTTACTGGAAAAATAGACCGCTTAATCTCCCCCCTTCTATCTGAAGGGGGGATACA
>CAZWOY010000580.1:0-2178 GCA_964635255.1 uncultured bacterium | reverse complement strand
CCTGCCAGTGCGCTCCCGTAGAATCGAGAAGGCAGGCAGAGACGCCTGCCCTACCTGTGGAAATTTTTATTTTCCCAGTAAACTATGTAATTTAAGCTATAATTTTCAACTTTTCAATAAATCTTTGAATTCGTCTTCATTTAAGATATTAATTCCAAGTTGTTGCGCTTTATTTAGTTTTGATCCGGGATCTTTGCCCGCTAAAACGAAATCGGTTTTCTTGCTGACCGATGATGCAGCTTTCCCGCCCCGCTTCCTTATTTCCGCCGCGGCTTCGTCGCGGGTAAAACTATTTAAAGCTCCTGTGAGAACAAAGGTTTTACCTTCCAGATTACGTTCTATTTTTTCAATTTCCACTTTCTGTCCGGTTAAGCCATGCCGCTTAAACTTGCCAATTAAATCAAGGGCGTTTTCTTGACGGAAGAATTTTACAATCGATTCAGCCGTCGCCGGACCGATATCCCCGATCTCTGTCAGTTGCTCTTTTGTAGCATCTGCAATAGAGTCGAAGTCCGGGAATTTTTCCGCTATAATTCTTGCGGCATTGCTGCCTACATGTCGTATGCCCAGTCCGAAAAGGATGCGGTCGAAAGGTTTCTGCTTCGATTTCTCGATTCCCTGAATCAATTTTTCGGCTGATATTTCAGCTTGACGCGGCAGGGCTGTAATTTGTTCGGATTTGAGGCTGTAAAGGTCTCCGACGTCCGCTATTAGGTTGGCGTTCAAGAGCAGATCGACGGTTTTATCGCCAAGTCCTTCGATATCCATTGCGCCTCGAGAAGCGAAATGAATGATCCGCTCCCTTGCCTGCGCCGGACATTTTGGATTGTTGCACCTTAAAGCGGCTTCTTTTTCATCCCGCACTGCCGGTTCGCCGCATACGGGGCATTTGACGGGCAGTTCGATCGGTTTGGTATGTTCAGATTTCTCCTCATCGGCGACTCGTAAGATTTTCGGAATGATCTCGCCGCTCTTAATGACTTCGACTTTGTCGCCAATTTCAACCTTAAGCCTGGCTATTTCGTCGAGATTATGCAATGTGGCGCGTTTTACCCAGGTTCCGGATATTAAAACCGGCTCCAGATTTGCTACGGGAGTCAGGGTTCCGGTTCTGCCAACCTGCCAGTCAACGCTTTTCAAGGTCGTAATCGTATTTTCCGGCGAGAATTTAAACGCAATCGCCCATCGGGGACTCTTAGCCGTCGCGCCTAACTGGAATTGACCTTCGATATCGTTTAATTTGATAACAATCCCATCGACCTCATAGTCCAGTTCCGCTTGATGTTTATGATCCCATTCATACCAATACGCCTCAACTTCACTCAATGATTTAGCCAGTTTCCATTCGGCATTGACTGGAAATCTGCCAGCTTGTAAAAGTCGCAATGTTTCAGCCTGCGTTTTCATCGTTTTCGCATCGGATGTAAAGCTATACGCAAAGAAACCCAACGGTCTTTGAGCGACAATCCGGGAATCCAGCAATTTCAGCGTTCCCGCCGTGGTGTTTCGCGGATTCATGAAGGTCTTTTCGCCGGCTTCCGCTCGCATGCGATTCATCGCCTCGAATTTCGAACGCGGGAAATAAACCTCGCCTCTGACCTCGAAGTCGGCTGGCAGCTCGTTTGAAACGGAAAGCGGGATCGATCTGATAGTTTTAATGTTTGCGGTTATGTCGTCTCCAACCTGTCCGTCGCCGCGAGTCGCGCCTAAAACTAAGCGCCGGTTCCGGTAGGTCAGGTTAACGGCGACGCCGTCGATTTTAAGTTCGCATGTATATTCAGGTTCTTTTTCATAGAGACTGCGCAATCGTTTGTCAAAAGCTCTCAATTCTTCAACGGTGTAGCAGTTTGCAAGCGACAACATCGGAGTCGTGTGCCGCACCGAAACAAAGCCGGAAATCGGTTCGCCCCCGACGCGCTGGGTGGGGGAGTCCGGAGTAACCAGATCGGGAAATTGCTGTTCAATTTCCTCGATTTGCTTCATCAGCATGTCGTATTTGAAATCAGATATCTCAGGCTGCGCGAGAACATAATAGAGGTAATCGTGCTTTTTTACCTCTTCGCGTAGAATTTTCAGTTTTTCAGTCGCGGCGGTTCGATCCATTGCAGGTTTCCGATGGATTACTTTTATCGAGAAAACAAATTGACTTTCTGAATATATATTGTTTTATCGGTCTTT
>CAZWOY010000579.1:0-2181 GCA_964635255.1 uncultured bacterium | reverse complement strand
ACTCAATGTGATTATGCCAGCTATTTTCATAATCTGTAGTGAAGCTTGCTTCATGAGCAATTTCTGAAATGACTGCCCCTGGGCAGTTCTCATTTTACATTATATTTCGTTCAGCAGCGAATCAGACCACTCAACCGGCGGATCGGGCGGCAGGGGATGTGGAACAAACGCGCGCACATTTTCACCAGACGTCGAGACTGTAATGTATCGGCCGGTTTCCCTAATCATTAAAGGCGGCTCTTGTTAAAATCATTTTAATTACTCGGTTTTTATTAAAATATAGGGGGTGATATTTTAATAAGCAAGAGATTTTTGCATAGAGCGTATTTTACAAAGCAAATCGAAAATAGAACCAAGCTAGGAGGGCGCATCTAGCTGGTGTGGCTGCGTACGGAACGTTATTTTCCCAGTTATCGTTTTATTCAATTATTCTACATGTATAAATTGTGCTCTACATCCAACCAGACAATGTAAAAAACATTTAGTACAAAAAATCCATGCACTCTGCCAAGTTTGTTCCTCGATAAGGAAAATTGAAAGGAGCTTCCATCCCACAGTTCTTTTTCTATTCCCATAAATCCCGATTCCGTCGTTTTTTCCCATGCAATTGCATGGAATTTTAAGGTCTTACTTTTTGAAGACAGCTCTTTTAACTTAAGCTTGCTAAGTTCTTTGAGTCTTTGCAACAGGGCTAAGAAATATGCCGAATCCGATTGTTGGTAATTAAATTGGCTGGTAGAATGCAGATATTTAAACGAGAACTTTAAAAGCGAATTAAGGAAATGCTCATTCGGTTTGATGTGCGATTCTGTCAATTGTTGATTCGGTTTTATTTTCCGTTTTTTCATTGTTAATTTCTGTAGTAGTTTTTCATCAGTTCCTTCTTAATTGTCTTCCGCATAGGCACATCCGATAAACTTCCGTCAGCCGACAGTCTATATGGCTCTTCGTTCACCGCCATCGTTTCCAGTTCGATAGCGGAATATTTGTTATAAGCTCGAAGAACTTCGACTATGTGTTTTTTTGTTTTCAAAGGCAGTTCGGGATATTCCGGATTTTCGTCGATCTGTTTGTACGAATATTTCTCGAATCTCTTATAAACCCCCGAATTTGCAGGTCCATGAATCCATGTTTCCATATCCTCGTCAAATAAAGGTTCGTCGTAAAGCGCTA
This sequence comes from uncultured bacterium, assembly GCA_964635255.1. GTDB lineage: Bacteria > Electryoneota > AABM5-125-24 > Hatepunaeales > Hatepunaeaceae > CAZWOY01. The sequence goes on along the minus strand of CAZWOY010000579.1, from coordinate 1,008 downwards.
AATGCCATGCCTGGGAATAATATAAAAGCTTCTGGAGTTTCAGCGGAGTAATCGGATCGCCGTGATCATGGCAATACCGTATAATAAAATTAGCAGTCTTTTGTATGTCTGTAACAGCCATTTTGTAACCTAAACTTAAACTAACACTTTTGTATTTAATATATTGTTTAAATAGACATATTTCAAGTAATGATCCTAAATTTGCGTTGTTTTCACCCGCTTCAACCCCCGATAAAAAACAGCCAATCCCAAAACCAGGCCCACCGCCCAAACATGCCATGCGAACGGCGGAATAGGCTCTTTTTTGATCGCCTCGGGAGCCGGGAGCAGAAACGAGCCGATAATTATCAAGCCGGCGGCGATTTCCAATGTCCATTCCAATGGCGTAGGCTTTAAAACGATTCCGCTGTCCAACAGCCGCCAAATAGTGACCGCAGCCCAGATCAACGCTATGGAAACCGCGACCGGCGCCCAGACCGGACCGACCCAGGGCGCTGGAATCAAAAACAGAATATCGGTTGTCAGCAGCGACGGCGGCCAATTCTCGAAAATTTTCAGGAATATATAATAGGTTATGTCCCACACGCCGAACAGATAACAATAGGTCGCGAAGCGGTCGATGAACAGCCTGCCGGACAAACCGGCGACAGCAAGCATCATCAGCAAACTCATCGCTTCCCGCCCGATCTCGATAACGCCGATTCTGACCGGAATATCTTTGAGCGGAAAATCGAAACCTTCAGGATAGTACAATTCACGCAGGTATTCGACTAAAGCCGCTTCGAAATATCCCATCGTCACTGCGAACAGTCCCGCCCAGAAAATTTTGTATCTTAACGGGTAAACAGCTGTTGAATTCATATTCTCCTCATTCACCGTTTGATTGCTTGACTCTTCAACTACGATCTATGTGTAAAAAAACCTGGCTTTGTCATTATAAGAAAAAGAATCTTGAAATTATCACATTGAGTGCGCGCTTCAGCGCGCACTCAATGTGATAATTTCAGC
>CAZWOY010000578.1:0-2224 GCA_964635255.1 uncultured bacterium | reverse complement strand
CGGCAATCGATGTGGATTAGCTTGCGTTGCTTGACAATTTATGTATTTTCTTTTTAGTTTATAATAGCTTGTTACAACGATAATTCAACCTGAACGAACATTAAGGGGTGGCTGCCGGGGCGCAGCCTGAGATTAAACCCTTAGAACCTGATCTGGGTAATGCCAGCGTAGGGATGTGAAGATACAAATCGAAACCGTCCTTTTTGCTGGGGACGGTTTTTTTTATGGCAGCATTCCCGGCGCAATTGTGCAGTCTCAGGTTAAAACAAACGCCTAACGCTCACGCAGCACAATTGTAAGGAGGCACAACATGAAAACAGAACTACCCGATATCGGAAAGATATCGCCTGAAATTTTTAACGAAATAATCTTCCCACAATTAGGGAAGAAAAACGAGAACATCATCGTCGGTCCGCGCAACGGAGTGGACGTCGGAGTCGTCGAAATCGGCGGCGGACAAGTTATGGTTACGACAACGGATCCAATCTTTGTCGTCCCGCCCTACGGCTGGGAGCGATCGGCCTGGTTCGCCGTTCATATCCTCGCTTCCGACGCCGTGACTTCGGGGCTGAGACCTAACTACATCACGCTCGACCTGAACCTGCCGCTGTCGATAAACCGCGAACAATTCGAAACGCTGTGGGAAACGATCCACCGCGAATGCGAAAAGATCGGCATGGCGATTATTTCCGGACATACCGGCAGATACGAGGGCTGCGACTATCCGATGGTCGGAGGCGCAACCGTTATCTGCATCGGCTCCAAAGACGAATATGTTACGCCCACCAACGCTCAAATTGGCGATAAAATTATCGTAACCAAAGGAGCCGCCGTCGAAGCCACCGGACTTTTCGCCGTTACCTTCCCGCATAAAGTCGCCGAAGCTTACGACGAAGAGACGTCTAAGAAGGCTGAAGACGTGTTCTGGCAGATGTCGGTCGTCGATGACGCCCTGACCGCCGTCGAAGCCGGCGTCCGGGAAAACGGCGTAACCGCGATGCACGACGCTACGGAATGCGGCGTCTGGGGAGGTCTGGTCGAAATCGCGCAGGCGTCGAACGTCGGAATGAAGGTTGAAAAGGAAAAAGTGATCGTGCAGGACGTCGTTCAGAAGGTGTGCGATCTCTTTAAAATAGATCCCTACAAATCAATCAGCGAAGGAACGCTAATTATTGCCTGCAAGCCGCATAAAGCTGATGAAGTGGTCAAACGGCTTGCGGATAAGGGAATAACGTCTTCCATCGTCGGAGACGTCGTCGAGCGGGACAAGGGAATCAACCTGGTCGAAGACGGGGAAATGAAAACATTAGAACATCCGCGCGTCGATCCCTTCTGGGGGGCGTTCGGAAAAGCGGCTTCGGAGGCGTAAAACATGACGGAAAAACTTTTCAGTTTTGAAGCGCGCGACCGGGCGAACGCAATCTGGGAAGCAATCGTAAAGCATCCTTTTGTTCAAGGAATCGGCAAAGGCGACCTGCCGGAAGATAAATATGTTTTTTATCTTAAACAGGATTACCTTTATCTGCTTGAATCGAGCCGTTTGTTCGGAGTCGCTTCCGCTAAATCGGATCTGCTGAAAGACAAGGCATTTTTTGCAAACCTGCTTCAAACCGAGCTCAACATCGAAATGGAGATGCATCGAAAGATTTGCGAAGACTACGGGATTAAAGAGACCGATTTGGAGAAAACGCGACCGTCTTTGATAACGACCGCATTCGCAAATCATCTGGTCAGGCATTGCTACGAAGGCGGTCTGCGCGAGATATTGGCGGTATTGCTGCCCTGCGCATCGGGATATATCGAGATTGCCCGGCGGTTGAAAGACGCCCACGGTCTCCCTGAAAATCCGCATTATAAAGCCTGGATACAGACTTATTGTTCGGATGAATTGAAAGTCTGCGAGGATGTAATCGGCGGGAGGCTGAACGATCTGACGCAGGAGGTATCGACGCCGGAGCGCAATAAGCTGCTGGAGCTATACTTGACCAGCGCGCGTTTCGAGCTGTTATTCTTCGATATGGCTTGGAATAAGGCGGAATGGCCTGAGATCGCGCCGATGTAGAATAATCAGCAGCTTCGCCACAGAATAATAAATAGCCGGCATTATCACATTGAGTACGCGCTTCAGCGCGCAAGAAGCGCTCAATACGCGCTGAAGCGCGCACTCAATGTGATACTACTATGTGCATAAAATAGTCGCCATCTCACGGAATCCGCTTGATGA
>CAZWOY010000577.1:0-2242 GCA_964635255.1 uncultured bacterium | reverse complement strand
CTTCAGGATTGTAGGTCCAAAGGTAAGATAGTTCATCGTTTTGCTGATCTTCTACGCGTACCCAAAATTCTATTTCGTCATTTAACAGCGCTGAAAAAACTGTATCTTCAGGCGACCAACTTATGAATTGCGGTTCAGGAATCTCGGGTACAAGTTTCATTATAAATCCGTCCACGCCATGTCCATCTGCGGTACTTTGACATGACCCGGCAGCTACAATAGAACCGTCATGTCCTTCGACAGCAGAATAAAAGGAATTATAACCTACTGCGAATTCATTAAGATCGGGCAAATCGTAATGAACTCGCCATAGTTCACTGCCTTCTACATTAGTCTTGATTATCTGAGGCCTTTGATCGTGTCGATTTTGATTATCAATATCTGTAGAATATCCTACGAGAACGTAATAATCTGAACTTATCTTACCCATACCTTTACAAAAGTAAGTTCTACCAAGACCTTCAAAACAATGAGACCAAATCATGTTGCCGTTTTCATTAACTTTTATTTGGTGGAACAAAAGAGGGCGATTTTCAAGATCTCTCCTTGAAACTCTCCCACCTGCAATAAAACCGCCATTAAACGAAGATTCGATAGAAAAAGATTTGCTGCTTGTGAAAAATTCATAATTTCTTACCCACAACAAATTTCCCTCGAAATCCGATTTAACAAACCAGGTATGAAGATAGTTTCTCCCTGTACCAATAATGCCGCCCTCGGTTTCACGGATTGAATTTATATATTGACGGTTGTCATCCCGTATTACCAAATCCCAAAGCTCATTTCCTTCGCCATCGATCATAATTAAATATCCATCTGCGGTGTCAAAATCACCCGTGCGGCCAGCAAGAATAAATTCACCGCTCTTCAGTTCGATAACAGCGCCACAAGCGCCGACTCCATAATCTCTGCGCCATATAAGCATACCTTCACCATCGACAAGGATAGCCTCAAAGCGTCTATCATCACCAGGAGTATATCCACCAGCCAAGAAATCACCATTGTCTGTTTCTATTATTGAATTTAACTGTCGTCCATTCGGATAAGTTCGAGACCAAACCGTATTCCCAAGATCATCAGTTTTTAAAATCCAGTAATGGTCTAAACTTCTGCCACAAACAATATAACAACTGTCGCTTGTTGCATAAATATCCTTGAAAAATTCATGATTAAAAGCGCCGGCATGATAATTGCACAACCAATCGGTATTAGGCTGTGAATATAATAGCAACGGCACGAACAAAAAAAAGATTAAATACAACTTCATTTGAGCCCTCCGTTTGAAATAGAATGTTCATCAGAATTAGATTGTAAGTTTTTGCGATTCTATTGGGCAAATCTATTATTCTTATGAACATCCCGATTACTTGAAATTAAATTTTACTATTCCTCCGCCTCGGTTGCTACAGATTCCTCATCAATCCCATCCCAGATATCGGTTCCAGTAGTAAGCGCCGGAGGATCTGCCCAATCAATGTTCTCTCCAGTATCCCACGTAAAACCGTAATTATGGCATTCTGATGAAGGATTTTCGAATGTAACAGTGTACTGTTAATATCCCGCATCCTGACAAGTAAGTGGAAGACTCGTCTCAAAATTCCAATCGGAATCGTAAAGAATGCAGGTTGGCGCAACGTCATAAGCATTGACGCCTTGCCCCCAAATCACAGTAAATTCCACATCGATGTCTTGTGCAAAAGTTGCACTGGCGAACACAAGTACGAACAGCGCCAACACCACTAAAACTCTTTTCATCTTGGTCTCCTAATTTTACGAAACAAAACTTAATCGCACTGACGCTTGCGATTTCCATTGTTTTTGTTTACGTTAGGAGGCGCAGAGGTGTCAGACTCTGCACCTCGGTCGGGTGCGCTTTCCAGGCTGAAATTGGTTAAACGCACCCGGACACTATCTACTATACAACGTTGCACTCTTAAAACTGCCTAACATTCCATCATCCCGAAAAGGACAGTCATCGCCGCCAAAATTTTGTTTTGAGCGATATTATTTTGTTGGGAACCGTTCTGCCGTTTCGCTTGCGCAGCGGAGTATTCTAAAGGATAAAATCCCTGGTCAAGGCGGACCGCGCTCGGGGAATAGAGCTATTCCCGGGTCCGGATCTGTCGGATTGTTTTCGTACTTTGCCAACCTCGGATTCCGCAAATCCAGACTACGTTGGTCTTTGTAACTTATGTAAGTTATGCATAGCATGGTGTTACAATTTTAAAACGAAAACTGAATT
>CAZWOY010000576.1:0-2253 GCA_964635255.1 uncultured bacterium | reverse complement strand
GTTGGAGTACACGCTTTAGCGTGGGAATATTGCACGCTGAAGCGTGTACTCCAACGTTGAATTTCGTGATTTTAGGCGCTATATTGATTACAAGTTGGATTTTTTTTGGAGGCTAAGGCTTATGCGCGCTGAAAATGGCAATTTTGCTGCTCGCCGTCCCTGTGATTGTTCTTTCATCGACGCCGTCCTGCCAGGTTGTATCGCAGGACGCTCATGGAATCACGCTGCGTTTCGACGAATTGAAGCGCCTGAATCCGACCGGTTCAGTTAAAGGCGTTTCGGCTTGGGCGCTACTGCCGCCGGGCGCCGGCGGGCTGGCAGACGTCAGCTTACATTGGACGCTTCGTATTCGCCTGCAGGAATTTATTTGATTAAATTATATTCGGAAGGAGTTGTACAAGTTTGTAAAATCTTGGTGGTTAAATGAGGAAGGGAGAAAGTAAAAGGTTGATCTGGACGGAATGCCGCTGGCTTTTAGGGGCTTTCTATTTCATGACATTTTTCGTTGTTTCCAATGCTTTTTCCGACATAATCCGCGTCCCGGAAGGCTTGGACGAGATTCAGTACGCTATCGAAGAAATCTTCGATGATGATACGATCTTAGTAGCCCCCGGGACTTATCCGGAAAATCTTGACTTTTTAGGCAAGCGGATTACGGTCGGCAGTTATTTCCTGACCACCGGCGATCCCGCCTATATCGACTCGACCGTCATCGACGGGGAAGCCAACGGCGCCGTAGTCCGGTTTATGAACGGCGAGGACGCAGAATCGATACTGACGGGATTCACGCTCGCCAACGGCTCCGGTTTCGTTTATCTGGATGAATATGTCTTGGGCGGCGCCATATACTGCCGGAATTCCTCGCCTGTCTTGACCCATCTTAAGATTACGAACAACGTCGCCGAAAGCGGCGGCGGAATTTATCTGCGCAACGCCTCGCCGCTGATCGAATATTGCGCGTTTATTAACAACGAAGCCACTCGCAGCGGCGGCGGGATCTACTGCTCGCGCGAAGGAACCGCTCCTGTAATCAGGCGGTGTCTCTTTTCCGGGAACATCGCCGATAATCACGGCGGCGCCGTCTGCCTCTACGAAGGCGCTACAGCTCAAATCTCCAACATAACCGCGTACGGCAACCGGAGTTCGGACGGCGCGATTGCGACCTACTCCCGGGACGACCATTCCAATAGACTGACCATCGCCAATTCGATCTTTTGGCAGAACACGCCGTTTGAAATTGTATCCGGCGCGGTCGAGGATTGGCGGGGAGACAGCGTCTGGGTTGACTACTGCGATATCGAGAACGGAGTCGATGGCGCTTTTTCAGGCGAAGGCAACTTCATGGGCTATGGCGATAACAACTTCAGCGAATACCCGGAGTTTGCCAGCATAGCGTGGGGAAATTTCAGTTTAAGACCGGTATCTCCCTGCATCGACAGAGGCGATCCCGACACGCCGGTCGATCCTGACGCCACACGTGCAGATCAAGGCGCGTTTTATTTTCACCAGCGCGACGTCCATATAGATCAGCAAGAAATTGAATTTGAACCTATTTCCGCCGGCGAATCCGTTTATAAACTGCTGCCTATCGAAAACACCGGTGGCAATGCATTAACTGTACGCCTGCGATGGATGGAAGATAATCCCTGTTTCTATTTTCGAGAAGACGAAGAATTTCTGATTGGCGGGAATACGCTTTATGAGTCAAGAATATATTTTATGCCTGATGCTGTGGGAGAATTTGAGAACGTCTTGATTATTGAATCCAATGATCCGGATGAGGCGAGATTTGATATCGAAGTGCGCGGCGCGGCTTTGCAGATCGGAGATAAGATTGGCAAGATCGTTGAAAATTTTAAGTTTGTCAGCGTATATCCTAATCCGTTTAATGCGGTTGTGAATCTGAAAGTGTATTTGCCCAAGGCGCAGGATGTTTCGCTGCGGGTTTATGACGTGCATGGGCGGGAAATGTTGGAATGTTGTGGTGACGTCATGTTGGAAGGGGGGCATGCGTTTTCGTGGGATGGGAGTGAAGCTCCGGCGGGGCTTTATTTTGCGGTTTTGGAGGCTGAAGGCGTCAGGCGGGTTCGGAAGATGGCGATCGTCAAGTAGGCTTTAGTTTGAGCGGCGTTATGCAGTAAGTCGATGTTTTTTTTAAACATAAAAAAATAATTTGCATCGATGCTTGCGAAACCTTGCAATACCTATTAGATTGTAGCTCACAAGGTATTCTTGCTTTGATTTGCTTGCGCC
>CAZWOY010000575.1:0-2274 GCA_964635255.1 uncultured bacterium | reverse complement strand
ATGTAAGAAAAAACATCCGTAATCGCAAGTATGTTTGCGATTGTTCATTAATTCATTTACTTTAGGAGGAAACAATGAAGAAATTCTTCATTGGATTGGCGCTGTTCATTCTTGTGTTTGCCAATGTGGGGTTTGCGCAGGACATAGACGTGACGTTCACCGTAACCTGGAATCCGGGTACAGTTCCATATAATGTAGGCGCTTCGGCCACATTATTCATAGGCGGCGGGGTCAATCAAGTTATCGGTTTGACGTCAAACGCAGCATTTACTGTCTATACCGGGACATTCGAAGATCCTGTTTCTCAAGTGGACAGTTATAGCATCGTGTGGAACCAAGGTGAATACAATTGGCTTCCACCGGTGGTTGCCGGTGATAACCCATGGGGCGGCATTGATAGAGGATCCATAGCCTCTATCGATTAGCGGTTTTCGGAAATAATCGGAAACAAAGCGGGACGTTCACGGAATTGTTGGGTTAACATCGACTTTTCAATAATATTGAACGTCCCTGATTATTTGCCAGTCCTAATTCAGAACATTTAAAGGAAATTTGATATGAAATATTTTGTTTCAGCGTTAATTTCAGTTTTAATCGCGACAATATTTTCTTATGCCCAGCCGCCCATAGATTGGCTTCACAACTACCACCGCGGCGGACAAAGTGAGTATTTCTGCGATATATATTCCACGAGCGATAGCTGTTTCGCAGCCTGCGGCTCTTCTTCCGGCGTTAGTTGGATCGTTAAAGTCGATAATCAGGGCAATTCGCTCTGGTCGCGCACTTATTTAGGCAATAAACTCTTTTCAATTATAGAAACCGATGATGGGAATTTTCTGGCGGGAGGATTCTCCGGAGAGTGGGGAAACGCTAATTTCTTCGCTCTGCTCATCGATACGGACGGCAATTTGATTTGGAATAGAGATTACGGAGAAGGATGTTGTTATGCGGCTATAGAACTGAAAAGCGGGGAGTTTGTATTAGCCGGGTTTGCGGATAATCCGAGAAACTGCAATGGGTATATAGCTATGATCGATGGAGAGGGCGATGTGTTGTGGGATTTAGAAATCGAAGAGTTCAATTGGCAGGCAATTAGATCAATTCGTGAAACTGAAGGCGGTATAATTGGAACAGGTTATGACATTAACAACCGAGCCCATACTTGGTTTTTAAAATCTGATTTTGAAGGAAATTTACTATGGCGCAGGAATTATCATTTAGGAGAAGATAGCTGGAATTACTCTATAGTCTCCTCATTAAGAGGAGGATTTGCAGCGGGAGGTCATACATTCGCAATTGAAGATAATTACTTACGTTACATGCTTTTAACCAAGATCGATGGTGATGGGAACATTATTTGGACCGAATATTATCCTAAAGATGGCGTGAGTGTTTTTTGCCATTCTTTAGTTAGAACCGGTGATTTTTATGTACTTGCCGGATATAGCCATGAAGACTATTATGATTTTAGACCGTTTATCATAAAAACTGATGAAAGGGGGCGGGAAGTGTGGCGTGAAATGTATGATCTTCATTTGCTCAACGTCTTTCAGATATATTTAAACCAATTTCATTCTATTACAGAATCTTATGATGGTTCAATTATAGCAGCCGGTGGAGTTATGAGCCGTGAAGACGGGCATGGTTACGACGGACTGATAATGAAGCTCGTTCCGGAAGTCCTGCAACCTCAATTTATTCGCTGGTCGCCGCAAGATACAGTTTTATCTGCATTGTTGAATCAGGAAATCGAGTTTTCCGCGTTCGCCGAAGATCAGCAGGGCGATATGCTCTCTTACCTTTGGAGCTACAACGGCGAGGAGATCGCCGATGATACGACAGTTACAGTGCAATTCGATTCGCTTGGCGCACAGCGGGTTCGCTGTACTGTCAGCGATGAAGAATTCAATACTGCGATCACTTGGCATGTGGACGTAAAAACCTTTGTAGTAAGGGAATTCACGCCCGACAGCCTGTTTCTTGCCCTCCGCCGCGGAACAGAGATCGATTTCAACCTAAACGTCGAATCCATCGAGGAGATCGACCCCAACTACCGCTGGACCCACTACGACCGCAACGGTCGGCGAAACGATTTGGACAATGACGCCGACTCGCTGGATTTCACGTTCGACATCACCGGCGATCAGGTTATCGAGTGCCGCGTCTGGCATGAGGACGTCGAGGAACGAGTTGCGTGGGAGGTCGCGGTCAACTCGGTCGTCTGGTACTGGTGGCCTCACGATCTCGAATTCCGGATCGAAGTCGATTCGACGC
>CAZWOY010000574.1:0-2275 GCA_964635255.1 uncultured bacterium | reverse complement strand
AGCGAATCAGAAAGCCCCGACAACCCAGTATAAAGCTGTTTTGATGCAATCGAAGTTTGATTAATCTGCGCGAACGACCTTGATGCTCCTTCATAATCATAGCGATTAAAAAGATGGACTGCCATATCGGCGTCGAAAAAACCGACATTTTTTTGGGCATTGCTCAAATCGATTATTTTCATGGTGCATGGCTCAGGTCTTCCGTTTTTGAATTCGACGTCAACATAAATCTGTTTGGCTTTAGTTCGAGATCCAAACAGACTTAGTCCCATGCTCATCCATTTTCTGCCTGCAGTTGAATTGACGCTGATTTCAGCATTGTCGCCGCATTTTTCTTCTAACCAGGAATATGCCTCATGAGATTTAAATATTAATTTCCCAACTTCAATCGGATTGTCCGGTATTTCAAAAATCTGGCAGCAACTGCGTTTAATGCCGGTAGAACTGACAATTCGATCGATTGTTTCGCGAGAACCTTCTGTACAAATAAAAGCGATATAGTCAGGTTCAATTGTTTCGATTGCGAAAATTTCCGATTCAGCGCTTGTACCGACAGTCAATAGGAATCCTTTAGCCATATTTTTCCTCCTCAACTTTAACCGGCACAGCCGGCGCTAATCCGTAATGAAGATAATCTTCATGGCCCGGCAGTTCAGCGGAAACGGTTTTACCTAAATACCGGTCGTCGGTTTGAAACGTTGCTCCCGGTTCCAACATCGTTGTAAACCGATGGGGGAGTAGCGCGCGACGGGTATCGGGATCATGAGCGAGTACGGGCGCGCCGGTTAAGCGCCAGAAACCGATTTGAGGGAGATTGTCGTCTAAATGGCAGTGTCCGGTCGTGACGACGTTTCCGGTCGATTCGGGTCTTGCGATCGGTTCTATATTATAAAGTTCGCACTGTCCGTAGCCATAGCTGCGTCCATAGCCCCAGCCTTCGATGCAAAGCTCGCCGAACAATTTTTCGAAGTTTTCAAAATCCAGATTGTCGCCTAATAAGGCAAGGATTACGATTCCATCGACGGGCAGGTCGCCTCTTTCGGCGCGCAATTGCCCGTCGATCGCGGTTCCGGTCGAACGGTCGATCGTTACATGCATTCGCGCGGTTTTATGTATCTTAGTTTTATCGTTTTCGTCCACCGGCATGACGCCGGTTCGGCAGAGTTCCAGCCATCGAGCCCAGGACAGCGTTTTGGGAAGCTCCCGCGCTCCATCGGCGTTTGCGAGAAAAACCGATGGAACGGGGATCGCGTTGAAGGGCAGCCCATCGCCGATGATGAGGGGAGGATCGCCGCCTTTATAGGCGTTTATCCAATCATCGATATTCCATCCCGGAACGACGCCGTTTTTAACAATCCAGCACAGGCGGCCCCAAATCGTACAGTTGCGCCAGGGCGTCAGATAGGGCGACTTGCACTCGATGCGGATTAAGTAATGTTTCATGGCGTTGCATTCCTTTCGTTATGCCGGGTGAAGCTCCCCTGATATGTCCTTGCCGTCCCAGGTCAGATTTTCAAACCGCACCTGTCCGTAGCCGCGCGTAACCGAACCGCCTAAGCCGTCTTTTTCTAAGAGACGGATGGCGTCGATGAGGGCGGCTTTCATTTGACGCTCATCGTCGCCCTCCAAAACACGCACAGTGAGGTTGAAGTCAAGTTTAGTTCCCGCCATGATGCGATCCATGCTGCGTGGTCCGGCTCCGGCAACGGTTCCCTTTTGTCTGTCCATTGTAACTTCGGCTTTAACCTCGCTGTAAAATATGCCTTCTTTTAGCAAGCCTTCCATTTTGTTAATATCTTCCTGAAGGATTGGACAGTCACGGAAGATAAGTCTCGTCGGTTCAGATGTTTTTTTTGCGTCACCGCAGCCAAAAAGCTGGCAAACTATACAATTGTTGCAGGTGCAGGGATTATAGGATATTTCACCACTCTTCATGTTTTTTTTCCTAAAAGGCGCCGGGTGTTTGTCTTTTCCGTATTTATTGTCGTTTTTGGCGGTCTCCATTAAATGCCGCAATTTCCCTTTAATGGATGATCCTGGTAAATATGGAATTTTAGTTTGTGGATGACGAACTATAGGATTGTCAAGACCGCCAATTTCAAGACTTGCCGAACCCGCGCCGATGCGCATTCCAGATAAAATCTGAATAATCCCTTTGAGTTCGACATGTTTACTTGTCTTTTTCATTTCTTTTTCTCCTATCGTTTTAAGTAAGATAAAACGCTTTGAAAGAGTTGGTAGAATCCTGCAAATTGTTTCGGATCGCTTCGAACTA
>CAZWOY010000573.1:0-2275 GCA_964635255.1 uncultured bacterium | reverse complement strand
TATACTGTCGGCATTATAAAATCTGCTAATCTGATGCTTTTCCGGCGACTCCGAAGGCTTATAATGAAACATTATCGCCCTGATAAAAAACGCCCAAGGATTTATTATAGAGCAGGTCGGGAGCGGAATAATATTCCGATTTCCTCACCCATTCGACATAAGCTTCCGGCGGGTTCTGCGTGAACCGTCCGGGATTCATCTTGAAATTGAAGTTTAGAAAATATTCGATCCGTTCTATCAGCCATTCCTTATCCAGAATCAGACCGATAAGCTGGCAGCAGGCTTTCTTTTTGACCGGTTCCAGGGAACGGATCAGCATGAGAAAATCTTCGCCGTTCGACGTCCTGTTTAACAGCCGGTTTTTATCGCCCAGCGAGATCGAATCCGGCGGTGGATAGACTTTATTGTGAAGTTCGAACAGCGTCGAATCTTCGCCGATCATTTCCCACAGCTGGTATTCGGTCAGCAGGTTATTGGCGCTCGCCCAGTTTCGATCGATTATGTCCAGAAAGAATGCGTCTAAGACGCCCGGATGCTGCGCCAAACCGACAATGTCGAATCCAGCCGCCCCTCCGTGACCTCGATAGATTTGGCTGACGGCGTCCTTCTTTATCTGCGGCAGCGCGAACTTGAGATTGATCAGTTCGTTTTCAACGGCGTGCAGCTCCTTCAGATGATCTTCGAGCGCAATTTGTACAGCGTTTCCGACCTCGCCGAACAGCTTAATATCATCCTTTTCAACGGTATCTGAAGAAATTGCGCCGGCTTTAGTCTCGAAATGCGGCAGCCAATAGAGGTGAATATAACCGATCAACGCCAGCAAAGCCGAAAAGAGAACCAAAAACCCGCCCCTGGCAGACCAAACCGAGTAATTAGACCTGTTTTCAAATGTTTTTTGCATGTTTTGTCACTTAATATAAGGCTTTCAAAGGAAGAGTTGTCAAGAAGTTGTGAAGAATTTTACCTGCGGCGTATTATATCAATCGAAATGAAAACGGATTGATAGGTCTCGGTCAATTTTGTTCCACACCAGGATGGCGTAATGCAGGGAAGACGTCCATAAATAAAGCAGCGGAGAGGGAGGGATTCTCCTTGTATCGATTTTATCTTGCTTCCTAAAACGCTATAATACCGCTAAAAACCTTTGTTAGAAGTAATTTTAGAATAATATTCATAAAAAAGACTTTAATGATTTTTCCAGATATTTCACTATTTTGTATTACTGTTTGGCAAATATTTGGCAAATCTGAATTCATTTTCGACCCTTATTAGTTAGGTATTTCAGCAGTGCATTCTTGGAATAACGATTGCCTTTCATGCGCGGTACTTCCCGATTATTATATAATGTACCTTTACTAATTCCTAAAAATTTGGCTGCTTGTGCATGAGACATTACTTCTGGGAATTCCTCGACTTTTTCTTGTTTAGAATCAGAATTTGCTAAAGATAGTCTTTTAACATAATCGCGCATGGCAATATCTTTAATACCCGATCTGATTTGGCTGAAATAGTTTTCCGTGTCCTTTACTAAATTTGCCGTCAGTGCGAACACACCATCCTTTCCAGTCGTAAACCAATACATAAAGCCCTGCTCATAAATATAAAGCTGATAATGATGTTCCAGATCGAAAACAATATTTTCTAAACGATAATTGGAACCTATTTCCACTGACAGCGTTTCGCCCGTCTTCATTGGTTCGCGGATATCGATGATAGAATTCTCGTTAAGAATATTGGCAACCGTTTCCAGCTTTTTTGAACCGGGTTGTTTCATGTTTTCTGATAAATAGAATGACTTGACCTTACCCAGTGTCGATTCTATTTCAATTGGCGGTTCGAACTTCAATTCGTACCGATAGCAGGAATCTGGATTCTGAAAAAAATGAATGTGTTTTGAAATCTTCATTTGATTTCCTTTAAATTTGAAATTGATAAAATGATAAATTCACTTCAAATGCCCTATAATAAAGCTTTTTCACTGAAATTATCATTTTCGCATTTTATCATTCTGGAATTTTGAATGAACTATGTCCGATGTTTTTCCTAATGTTTTTCTAATCGCAATTACTGGCTTTACGCTTTTCCCAGAACAAAAACATCGACCTTTTAGCGCTTATGGTATTTAAAATTCATTAGTTTCGCAAGTTTCAGCAATATCATCCAGAAATTCAGGTTTTATGAATACAGATATATTAGATGACATTATTAGTTTATTATTATTTCTACCTATCTTATTCACACCTATTTAATCAGGAAACTCTTAACTCTTAAGTGC
>CAZWOY010000572.1:0-2276 GCA_964635255.1 uncultured bacterium | reverse complement strand
AGTCTGCTAAAGGCAGACTCGCAATGACACTTTTTTCTGCACGTAGTAATAACAACACTTATCTGCCGCGTGGGGACACGCGGCAGGCACTCACTTAATATTGCCGCGTGGGGACACGCGGCAGGCGCTCACTTTTTAACTCGTTCCCACGCCGGAGCGTGGGAACGAGTCGGTAATTTGTTCACTATTTGTAGCACATAGTAATAATAATTTTCGCACTTTCGCACTTTCGCACTTTCGCACTTTCACACTTTCACACTTTCACACTTTCACACTTTCACACTTTCACACTTTCATACTTTCACTCTAAAAAAAGGGCGACCCAACAGCCGCCCTTAAAAATCAATTGTCTTTTTAGACAGAAATCATTTCCCAAACTTCTTGTTCAACTGGAAATAGCCCCACAGTGAATTGTCGGCTTCAGTTCCTTTCCAGTCTTCGGCGGGCATGAAGTATCCCAGTCCGGCTTCGAATGCCAAACCGTTTTTCAGCTTATGAAGGCGGACCACGTTGAGCTCGTTGCCGAGGGCGGTGGCTTCTTCGTTGTTGTAATTCATGTAGTCCTGCATGGTTGAAAACAGGTGGAACTCGATCAGTAAGTGGCAGCCTTCGAAAATGGGCGAATTTACGATCGCATTGACAAAAATGTCCTGCAGTCCGGGATTTGTTTCGTCCATGAAGTCGCTTTCGACGAAGTAATCCATGTAGCCGCGCCATTTATGGCCGGTGTAATACAGATTATCGAAGCCTTCATTTTTATCGGCTGTTTCGGGATCGTCGCCGCTGGTCATGTCGAAACCGGCGCCAAACCAGAATCCCGGTCCGACGTCGAGTTTGTATCCAAGGCTGAGCATCGCCATCCAGGCGGAAACATCCGTTTCAACAACCTCATTAGCAACAGAATCTATGTCTTTCAGCGTTCCCATTTGATAAGCAAAATCGAACAGGACCGCCAGATTTAAGCCTTCATAGAATTTCCAGTGATGGACGCCGGGCGTGAAGCGGGAAACTGTCGCATGCCATCCGCCTGTTGGTTTCTGACCGGCTTTGCGGTCGTGCAGTACAAAAGCTTGGATATTCATCGGTTTAAAACCAGCCCATAAACCGCTGAAGAGATCGTCTTTCTCTTTACCGGTATCGCTGTCGGGATCGGAGCGTTCGACTTGCTTGGTCAGGAATAAATCCCACCAAAAAGGACCGTATTTATGACTGATAACCATACCGTCGAAAGTTCTGCCGATATTGCTCCAGCCGACGGCTCCGATAAGGCGTTCGTCGCCGTATTTCATTTCAAAGCGACCGGCTTTGAATCCTAAGCCTTTGCAAATCAGCGGATCGATCTTAAAATAAGCCTGGTGCATGTCGATATTGTTATCGACCATCAGATCGCCGGAATCCCATCCGATATCATGCGGATATTGGATTTGCAGAAAACCTTTCAAATTGCTTGATTTCCACTTTAAACCAAGCCGGGTTCTCAGCTTGCTGTAAGTCGCCATATCCGTGTCGCTGCTAAAATCCTTGCCGTCGGCTTCGGAACGCCAGCGGAATTCCCCGATGATCATTACGTCATCGAAGCTTTCTTCGCACTCTCCTTCGCAACCTTCGCATTCGCCTGCGAGCAGTATGATCGGAGTCACTAAAAGTAAACAGAAGATCGAGAGTAAAAGAGAATTAATCCTGTTTCTCATTTAACCTCCTTTAAATTAGTTTGTTTTTTTTCAAAGTTGAACTTAGCCTTAGCCAAGCAATGAATGTTCTATTTAAGCTATATTTTCTTAAAATGCAAGACTTTTCTTTAAATAAAGATTTTTCACAGAGAATTATTCTTTACGAAAATAGCAGCTCGAACACTCTTGTTCCGAAAATAGTAGCTCGAACACTCTTGTTCGATGCGTATTGGACGCCTCATGCGCGCTGAAGCGCGCACTCAATGTGATAATTCCAAGATTCTATTTACCCAGAATCCGACGGCTGAAATACGTAAAAGTATTCCTTCATATAAAAAAACCGGATCGTTTCAGGACCCGGTTTTTATGTATTAAATGGTTTTATGCATTAGAGTAAAATGCGAGAGAAAAATGCAGGTAACGGAAACTTGCGGAGGAACCATTACCTGCGGGTTCGTGAGCGTTTTGTCGCTGTCATGAATTACGGATGTTATTTATAATTTGTTTGGACTTGGCAGAAAATTTAGTTATATAAAACTTACTAACACGTCTTTTATTACTACGTGCAGAAAAAAGTGTCATTGCGAGTCTGCCTTTAGCAGACTA
>CAZWOY010000571.1:0-2277 GCA_964635255.1 uncultured bacterium | reverse complement strand
TTTTGATGCGGAGGATCGATTACCGGCATGGGGAAGGGGTTTCGCTGCGGGTGGAGAAATAAATAAACTCTTGAACTTGCATATTTTAACCTTGGTAATTAATGGTCTCAAAAACAAATCCTTAAAAAATTTATCTTTTACAGATTTTAGCAATCATGACGTTTAAATAAATACCCCAATGATTTTCTAAGCTCATACAATACATAATCACAATCAGGAAGCTTAGAAATGAACGGACTTAAATTTGAATTCCAGCTTTTCTGAGCTTCCGTTACAAGTTCATTGCTGAAGAAATCGTTTATATTTCGATAAGTAACATTCCGATGGTTAAATTTTCTATCCAAAATGGCAAATATTTGATTTGCATTTAATTTTCTGAAATAATACCTTAAAATTTGCCACAGATCATAATAATCGCGCACTCGAGGACGGTTCCATCCACGCTCAATTAATTTTTTGTGAGTTTGAAGCAAAGTTCTAAGTTTTTCCACAACAATTTCCTCCAATTGATAACAAGCAATTCGACAGTGAAGTTTTTCATCATAATCATGTATAATACTCCGTTTCACAGGCTTTATGAGGACGGGTTCGTCGTTAGTAATCTCTATCTTAATGCGGCATAACGGACGAGGATGCCAGGGAAACTTTGTGCGTATAACAAACGCTTCTTGCTCAAAAGGATGCGGATCGCGTTCCAGATACCTTTCTACTTCGACGTCAAAGGGACCGTGTTCAGTTAATAGTCTGAGAGCTTCAGAAACGCTGTTTTGCACACTTTTGGCAAGTTGCGCGCCTCTTTTAACCTTAATAGCGGAAAAGTCTAAATCTTCGGAAAAGCGATAATCTCCAAAATAGACTTTCTTTAGCGCCGTTCCTCCTTTGAATATAAGGACGTCTTTAATATCCGGCTGGTATGAAATCCCAGCGAGAATATAACTCAGAATATAATCTTTTTCAATTACCTGTTGTGATATTCCAAAACGGCGCGACGCCGCTTGAATACGATTTCGCAACGGTTTCAATATAATTTCCTGCTTGAAAGATTATTAAGAATCATCCATCGTCTATTGCAACTGCCTTTAGATGGAAGTGTTGGATCAAGCGCGTTATAGCCCGTCGCTTTAATTTTTCGCAGCGGTTCTAATAAATCAGGCTTAACGCCCGTTTTTTCCAACGCCCATCCGACCCGCTTTGCAACCGCTGTCACATCGTACCTGCAAGCATATTCTATGAATTTAGCTAAGTCTATCGAATGCAGGTATAAGTCAATGATACTCAACGCTTCACCGATCCCGCCGAATTTGCGCGCTGAGGCAAAAGTTTCAAGCGTTGTTCTCTCCTTATCGGTAATTGGAATTCGCGAATATTCATCGACCCAAACGCGTTCAATCCCAAAAAAATACTTTTCTTTGACCGTAGTAAATTCGCAGCGAATTCCTTCAATTTTCCAATGGCGCTTGCCGCTTTGGCTGGTTTTACCGCTTCGCCGCATACTTGGCGTTACGACTTTCTTAGGTGTAAAGGCGGTTATCGTTCTCGGGATTTGCTCGGTCAATCCGTGATGGTGCAGCGCGGACCAATGGCTTATGGCTGATGGGACGACGACGTTGGTTACAATCGTAAACGGATGAATCTGCGTTTCGCCGGAAGCTTCGACGGAACGAGCATAAAGTCCTCGCCGCAGTCTTTTAATCCATCCATCTCTCTCTAATAGCATCAGCAGATTCGTTACATATCCGACCGGCACATCCGCATGCTCGGCAATTTCCTTAGCTTCCGCCGTCGAAAAAATTCTAATTCCTTCACGGGCTAACGCTCTTAAGAACCGGTTGCCGTGAGTTCCTGTTTGTCTTGAAGGCATATTTAGCTCCGTTTGTATTATAAAAATTACTGCATTAAATTGATAATAGCAAGTTTATGCAGGTTGATTTATAAGAATTGATTCGCAAGACGGCCGCGCCTCAACGAGCGCTCATGCTGCACAAATAAATTTGTATTGCAATTAAGTCTTTTGCAAAGCTTGTTTTACATTTCGCTCTTGGCTATCAATTTAACATAACCGAGCAAGCCAATCAGAATCCAACAGGCATATTACATGGAAAAAACAAAATACCGCGCGGAACGGACTTTGGTTCAGGGGCTGCGCCGGCTTCCGGGCGAAACTAAAGCGACCTTTCGCGCTAAAGTAAACGAGCTGAAAAAATACTTCAGGCAGTTTAACTGCGACGAGGACGCCGGAGTCTATCAATCCGTCCACGTAGCCGCCGTAGGAATGCG
>CAZWOY010000570.1:0-2279 GCA_964635255.1 uncultured bacterium | reverse complement strand
AACGAGTTCTGGTTTATGCGCCTCAAGGAGTGCGTACACTATTTAATGCACATAGCAGTAATTGTCTCAAGAAAATTCTGAGCTCATTTTTTTACATCTTCGGTAAATCAATTTCATTGGCAAGACTCTATAGCATTCCGATAAAATCGTTATATATTGTATAAAGCGCCCGGAAATTCCTACTCGGAATTAAGGGGATTTCGATCCCGATCTACGCTGCTTTTTCGAAGCTGACCGGGAGTGTTTCCCAGGCATTTAAGAACAAAAATCGGTTTAAAATACATGCTCAAAACGTTAAATATCGAACAAATAAACAACATCGACAGCCGTCCGGCTCCACCGGCGCTGGTTCTGTTCCGGCGCGGCGGCATGCTCGAGTCGGTTCATCGCGCTTATGTGTGCGCCGCCGACAGTTCAGGGAAAATCGTCTATTCTAAAGGCGATCCCGACTACACAACCTACATGCGATCTTCGGCGAAACCGCTGCAGGCGTTAGCCGTTTTACTGTCCGGCGCCGTCGATAAATTTGGAATCAGCGAACAAGAAATCGCCATAATCAGCGGATCGCACGGCGGCGAACCGATTCATCTGGAAACGGTTAAATCAATCCTCAGCAAAGCCGGACTGGACGTATCGCATCTTCAATGCGGCGTGCAAAAACCCCTGGACGCAAAGGCGCGGAAAGAACTGCACCGGCAGGGAATCAAGCCGCAGCGGGTTCATCACAACTGTTCCGGCAAGCACGCCGGGATGCTGGCGACCGCCAGGGCTTTAAATGAATCGCTGGAAGACTACCTGAATCCGAAATCGCCGGCCCAAAAAAGGATTACCGGCTTGATCGCCCAAGTGGCAAAGGTAAAGAGCGAGGATATAATCATCGGAATCGACGGCTGCGGCGCGCCGGTACACGGAGTATCGATGCGCGCGGGAGCCGTTTCTTTCGCTAATTTGATCGATCCGGTCGATCTCGAACCGGAATTGGCGATAGCCGCAAGATGCGTATCCCGAAACATGCGCGCGTATCCTGAAATGGTCGCTGCGACCGAAGACCGGATCTGCACTGAAATCATGCGCGTCGGCAGGATGTTCGAACTGACCGCTAAAGCCGGCGCGGAAGGATATTACGCCGTCTCCTGGCGCGATACGGAAACCGGCGCCGGAATCGGCATGAGCGTCAAGGTCGAAGACGGCGCGCAGCGGGCTCGCGATCCACTGGTGATCGCACTGCTGCAAAAATTTGGAATCCTGCCCAAAGACTTGGGTCCGAGTTTACGACAATTTTCGCCTCGTCCTATTACAAATTTCAAGGATGAAGAAGTTGGTTCTATAGAAGTGAGGCTATAACTATGTTCAACGAACCGGAAGCCTATGTCCGCCCGCCGGCCGTAGCCGGGGCGCGCTCGTTTTATCCTGCGGACGCGCAGGAATTGAAATCGATGATCGACGATTGCCTCATGAAAGCAGACGTCGATAATGGCGCGAAACCGTTTGGAATTATTTCGCCTCATGCCGGCTATGTATTTTCCGGACCGGTAGCGGCTTATGCATACAAAACACTCGCCGGTCATTCCTACGATTCGGTTATCGTGATCTCGCCGAGCCACTACGATGGATTCGGCTTTGTGTCCGCCCTGCCCAAAGGCGGATATCGAACGCCGCTCGGAACGATCCCTGTCGATGAGCGGCTGGTTGAGGAACTAATCGGCAAAAGCGAAGGCGTCGTCGCTCCTGCGCTGCGCGGTCATAAAGACAAGGGCTGGGGATCGACCGAGCACGCTCTCGAAGTGCAGCTCCCCTTCCTGCAATCGACGCTTGAATCGTTCAAGCTGGTTCCGCTGATAATGGGAATCGGAGGCTGGGAAATCTGCCGGAATCTGGGCGATGCGCTGGCGGAAGTCGTGAAGGATAAAAATGTTTTGATCGTCGCCTCGAGTGATTTGTCCCATTTTCATCCTTATGACGAAGCGAAGCGGATGGATCTGGAATTTATCGAAATCGTCAAGAACGGCGAGATCGAACGGATCGCCAACGATACCCAAATCAGGGATCTCGAAGCCTGCGGCGGAGCCCCGATTGCTTCGATGATGCATGCGGCGCAAACGTTGGGCTGTCAAAACCCGCAGGTTCTGAATTACGCCAATTCAGGAGATATTCCGGGAACGCCTAAGGAACAGGTGGTCGGATATATGGCGGCGGTGATTTACCGGCAGGAATGAGAACATTCCTGGGAAAATAGACCGCTTAACCTCCCCCCTTCTATCTGAAGGGGGGATACAGGG
>CAZWOY010000569.1:0-2291 GCA_964635255.1 uncultured bacterium | reverse complement strand
CAGACTAAGCAATCTGCTAACATCTTGACAATGCCGGTATTGCGCTAATGTTAGCGAAAGTTATCCGGACTACTTAAAGGGCGGTTTCTTTTTCTTTTTCGTATTAATCGAAACCAGCTTTGGCGACAGTTTTTTTGTCTTATAAAGTGATTTCACAACATTCTGAGCCGAGAACTTGTCTTTCTCTTTTTTAGGAAGCTTTATCTTTCCGTGTTCTTTTTCATATTTATCGACCTCTTCCCGCAGTTTCTCCGTTAGAATTTTAACTGCAGACGGCGGCATAAGCACAGTTGTTTCTTCGAAGCGGAGGTACATTTCAGAGTTATTATGCCCGACATTTATTTTCTCTATATTTTGTTCTTGCAATGCATTGGATTGTGATTTTTCGTCGAAGCCCTCTCGCTTCGATCTTTTCTTTTCTTCTTCAGTATCTTTAAAGCTATATGTAATCTTCACGATTCCCTCATAGTTCGGATAAACAAAAAATTACCGCTCGTTCGATAATATCCCATTCGGATTCCGGATCGTCGAATTGGGAAGCGAAATCTGTGTCGTCGCGGTCGCCGCTCTCCTCTATCTCCAACTGGCAACCGGAAAGAACAACTCTGCCCGCGCCGTAATCGAATGCAACAACCGCAGGCGTACCTGTTAAAGTATAAGAATAAATGACTTCCGATGCAAACGGGACAGTATTAATAAATTCCGGTCCCCATCTGTACAGGGAGGTATATCTGTTAGGGCTTCCTCTTCCCACGTCATGGTCCCAACCGACGAGATCAATACCGGTGAGCGTATATTCGGGATAGGGCGCTATCCGATCGACAGGCCATTTGGCGTCGCCGGCAAAAACGCCGATCCCGCGCCACAAGCCATCGCCTGAATCCGCTATAGCGGCTCCGCCGCCCAACCCCAGAAAACTGCCGCCGAATTCGATATATTCTCTGATATTGCTCATTCCAATCGCGCCAAATGTCGATGAATAAACGCGAGCATCGCCGCCGGGAAATACAATGACACGGTATTTATGCAAATCGCCATTGAATACGGAAGCGGATTGAAAGGTATCTATCTGGAACTCGAAAAATCTTAGAGCGCTTAAAACAGCTGTAACGGATACATCCCAACTGCCTTCGCCGGCATAAACCCCAACTTCTATGTATTCATCAACAGTATTTTTATCATCCTCGTCGCATCCATTAAGGAAAACAAGCGTTAAAAATGTAAAAAACAGTATTTTTATCATCGAATGGAAAATTGTATTTTATCTTGCAATCGCTTCGTTATTACATTATAAACAAGAAATTCGCTAAGGGCAAATATCGAACCTGACGAAATGATCGTTGGATCTGCTCTTCGAGAGCTTGCAGACGCCCTCGTCTGCAAGCAGAAAAACAAGGATACATTCGAAATGATAATCCCGGACTGGTTTGAAAACCTTAACTTCGCATTTTCGCGCAAAGAGGACGGTCAAATGTCCTTTAAACGAGATCCGGTCGAAGAAGTCGTTCAAAATAGAGACCGTTTTCTCGAACGCAACAACCTGAACATTAAGAACATTGTCGCCGGCGAATTGATCCACGGCAATCAGATCGCGCATGTAGATAAATCGCAGGCAGGCAGAGGCGCATTTAAGCAAGATTGGATGAATGGAGTCGATGGTTTCATAACCGATGATCCGCAGATACTGCTGTTTACCACCCATGCCGATTGCGCTCCGGTTATCGTTTACGATCCTGCGTCTCACTCGTTAGGCCAGGTTCACGCCGGCTGGAAAGGCGCAGCCGGCGGCATTATCGATAGCTTAGTCAGCGGATTTAACGGTCTATCGCAAACGGATCCGAATGGATTATACGCCTGGATCGGTCCCACAATAGGCGTTTGCTGCTACGAAGTTAAATCGGACGTCTTAAGCAGATTCCCATCGAGATTTGTGCAAGCGAAGCATGGCGCTCATTTCCTGGATCTGCCGGGATTTATTTTAGACGGTCTAACAAAGCTCGGCTTAAAAGAACAGAACATCGTAAATACGCAAATCTGCACAAAATGCAATCCCGAATTCTCTTCCTACCGCAGAGATGGAGCCGCTTTTACCGCGATGGCTTGCGTAGCGGGTCTTAAATAGTTTGTGTTTTTGGGAGCAGCTTGCAGACGAGGGCGTCTGCAGATATCGCAGCATGTTTTAGACAATCAGCTGCGCGGGAAAGACTGCGATAAAAAGTTTTATTACTACGTGCAGAAAAAAGTGTCATTGCGAGTCTGCCTTTAGCAGACTAAGCAATCTCCTGACGTCT
>CAZWOY010000568.1:0-2328 GCA_964635255.1 uncultured bacterium | reverse complement strand
TTGGAATAGATTTTCCCGGCTTCGAAGAAGCCGGGCTGCTTCGAGTTCTTTGTGTCTTCGGGATTAATTCTATTTACCCGGAATGGAAAAGGAAAATCAATTTTACGCCTATCAAAGGCATTGATCCTACCCCACAACTTCCTTCAATTCCATCCGATGCATCAGCCGGTCCCATTCCTCATCGACCCGCGCTTGAACCGAGTCTTTTTCCTCGTCGGTGAGGTGGGCGAAGCGTTTCTGCATGTCGATGTACTCGCGCGCCGGGCGTTTGGGCGGATTCATCGACAGGTTGTAGTATGTGCCGTCCTTGACCTCGAACAGCGGGAAAACGCGCGATTCGACCGCGTAGCGCGACCACTTGATCGAATCCTTCTCAAGAATCTTCTGTCCCGGAGGGCAGGGGCTGAAGATGTGGATCAGGCGGAAACCTTCGATCTCCATCGCCTTCTTGAACTTGCGCGTGAAGTCGTCCGGATAGCCGACCGTTGTCGTAGCGGCGTAGGGAATTCGATGCGCCGCCATGATTTCCATCAGGTTCTTCTTCTGCTCTTTTTTGTAATCGCGTCCCGGAGTCGTTGTTGTCCAAGCGCCCCAGGGAGTCGCCGAAGAACGCTGTATGCCCGTGTTCATGTAGGCTTCGTTGTCGTAGCAGACGTAGATTATGTTGTCGTTGCGCTCAGCCGCGGCGGACAACTGCCCGAAGCCGATGTCGAACGTGCCTCCGTCGCCGGCCCAGGCGACGACGTTGACGTCCTTTTTGCCCGTGGCGTCCAGCCCGGCTCGCACCGCGCCGGCGGAAATGGCGGCGGTCTCGAACGCAACCTGCAGCACCGGCACGCCCGTAACGGAGTAGGGGAAAGGTCCGTCGATTACCGCCCAGCAGCATGCTGGAAAGATAATCATCGTTCGCTTCCCCAGCGTTTTAAGCGCCAGCCGCATCGCCAGCGAAGCCCCGCAGCCGGGACAAGCGACGCTGCCTGTGCTCATGATCTCGCTGTCGTTGATCTCGGTAAAGTTTTTAAAATTCGGTAAAGTACGCATATTCAAACCTTTATCTTAGTATTCGCTTTCGCTTTAGTAGGGCGGGCGTCCCCGCCTGCCTTTTAGTCAAACCGCTTTGGTAGGGCGGGCGTCCCCGCCTGCCTTCCGCTTATTGGCAGGCAGGGACGCCTGCCCTACTAAAAGGGTTGATCAATAACCATTATCATTTTTCGAATTAAAAATATCTTCCGCGTTGTTCTTTCGCAATTTTTTTAATTCGTCGTTTTCGGTCAAATCCCGCAGGAAATTCGGGACGCCGATAAAAACGATATATGAAAGCAGCAGCAGGTAACCGATGAACGTCATCCTTCGCCGCTCCGTTTTACCTTGTGAAACGCCGTACTTAAACATAGCGCCCCACAGCAGCAGCAGCGCCGACGTGATAAGGACGATCAGTTCCATGACGCTTTTTAACGATTTCATATTGTCTCCTGGCAAATTCTGATTAAAATTTGTCACCGGGTATGGTCTCCTCGCCCAATTTGGCGGTCAGTTTGACTGTCAGTTCGATTCCGTTCCCGACCTTGAACAGAGAAGACTGTAAACTCTCATTATTGCGAACAAATTCCAAAAAATCAAGCATGTCTTGTTCATGCGTGATCACATTATCGGTCAAAACCACCGCTCCCGGATTCAGTTTGGGCAGCAGCATTTTTACCAGCGGCAGATTCTGTCGCTTTGCCGCATCTAAAAGAACATAATCAAACTTGCTTGTCAGTTTCCCAACTGCGGTCATGGCGTCATCGACAATGATTTCAATCCTTCCCTCAACGCCGGCTTTTTCGAAATTTTTCTTCGCCCATTTGGCTTTCTTAGGATCATAATCGATCGTCGTCAGCCGAAATCCTTCCGGCGCGCCGCGCATGGCGCAGAGGGCGGAAAATCCGGCGGATGTTCCGATCTCCAGTCCGCGCCTCGGCTTAGACATCCGAACGACCGTCTCGACAAACCTGCCGCCCTCGCTGCCCAACAGCAGCAAAGGTTCCCTGAAATCTCCCGTCTTTTTTCCGTCAAGTTCAGCCTTGTGAAGCCGAAGGAGTTCGTTTATCGCGCTGTCTAATTTTACTCTGTCCATCTGTTCGATTCTTAAGTTTCTTTTAGCATTAATCGTTCGGACGCCTTTGTCCGACATTCCCCCGCAAATTGAAAAAGCCGGTCAACTCCCATTGAGTGCGCGCTTCAGCGCGCATTTGGCGATGGTTTTCCCGAATTCCGCGAGCTTGCAGACGCCCTCGTCTGCAAGCGCTACTTTAGATCGTCTGCAAGCGCTACTTTAGATCGTCTGCA
>CAZWOY010000567.1:0-2333 GCA_964635255.1 uncultured bacterium | reverse complement strand
GAAACATTACAATCTAAAAATATAAAACTCTTAGTTTAGATAAAGATAGTAATAAAACTAAAATATCGCGATGCGAGACAGAAAAACTACAATAGATCGGTCTTTATGGCAATTTTTGGGAAAATAAAGTTCTGTAAGCAGTCGATCAGGCGAAACAGATTATTCGAAAGTAGAATCCAAAGCTTGCAGACGAGGGCGTCTGCAAGCTCTCGAGACCTTTCGAAAATGCATCAGGCAGTCATTCCAGCGAAAGCTGGAATCCATCTTCCTTCAATGTTAGCGCCAGAAACGGCCTGGATTCCAGCTTATGACTGCCCTTGGGCAACATACTGCTCTTGGGCAAAATGTCGAACAAGAGTGTTCGAGCTACTATTTTTGAACGTCGGGCGTCCTCGCCTGACGCCAGAAATGCTTTTTTAAAAAACGACGTCTATTCCACTGGTTTCCCATCTTGTTTTGACCTCAATTGTATCCTGCATAAACAGAAAGCGTTCTGCAAAGATAAAAGGCTGCCAAAATCCCGGATCATAGCGGCTATCCTTGTCAACATCCGCAAATGCCCAAACCAGGTATTTGCCGGGAGGCAAATATCTGATTAAATACTCCCGGTCGTAATTGATTTTCCCGCTATAGTCTTCGTTTCTACCGAATCCTGAGATCGATGCGGCTTTGACAATAATGTTCTCAGCGGCAGTATTAATAATTTTTCCGGAAATTTCCCCCGTTTTTGCGGGATCTAACAGGTTAAAACTGTTTTCCCAGATTGAATCGGGCGATGCGTTATTTTGAATGTCTTTTATATAAAGGGTTTTGATCTCCAAGTTGCATTTCTTGCCGGCTTCTAAAGTATCGAGCGCTTTCCAGTTGATTATATTTGGCGGTTTGAAAAAAGCGCTGATTCTAACTTCAACGCTGTCGGATGTGGTCAGTAAAAAAGCGGAATCGGGAAAAGACTGATTAATAGCATCGTTAAACGCTACCCAGCCTTCAGGAGGATTTGAGGCTTCTCGCGAACCGGATTTGGGCGACGAGTAAACAATTTTAGGTCCTAACGTATCCGGGCGCGACTCGCCTGTGAAATTTAATTGGACAGTATCGGCTAAAAACGTTACGATATATTCCGATTCCGGTTTTTGCATCGAAGTGTTGGATACGATCCTGCTTGAATCTGTAGGATCGAACCATGAATTTTGGATTCTCAAGATCGACGTTGAATCCCGAACGGTTATTAAGGCGGGGTATTTCGAAATATCCAGATTTGGTTTTCGGTTGTATTTAAAAACGATGTGGTTTTGATCGGGTGCAGTTGCGTAAAGCGGATGAATCGCACCCGTATCGCGCTTGACGGTATAGAAGTCCATCCGCGCCGCGCTGTCCTGCTTGAGGAAAATATCCCGCCACGGCAGCCCCAGTTTGTCTCGCCCCGGTAAATATAACCGGTCGCGATCGCTGTCTTCATAGGTAACGACGCGATAATGACCCATTGGCAGATATTCGATTTTATAACCGCCGTTATTGCTGGTTTGAGTCAGAAACGGAGGAATTGTCTCGGTTATATCGACCAGACTGTCGGCTTGAAGTTTCCAGGCTGCAACGATCATGTTTTTCGAAGATCCCTGTCCGTCGTAAACGAAACCGGTAATCTCGCCCTGATCGATTCGATCTCCGGTTGACACAGCTATGGTAACGCTTTCTTCCATGCTGTTCCTGCGCAGGTCCTCTACGCCGGATCCAATGGTTATAACGACAGTTTGATTTTCAGGTAGATCCTCAGGAAATTTTAGCTTTACTTTATCTCCGCGATAGGAGACTTTCACTTCTTTCTTGGGCTTGGGAGAGATAAAAAGAGATTCTTTGAAAGTATTTTGATCGATCCGTTCGCTGAATACGATTTCAAAATCGGTTTCAGAATCGATAGAAGTCGTTCCCGGCGGAGGATCGACGACTATAATGGCGGGAGGTTCCTTATCTTCCGG
Source organism: uncultured bacterium (assembly GCA_964635255.1). Taxonomy (GTDB): domain Bacteria; phylum Electryoneota; class AABM5-125-24; order Hatepunaeales; family Hatepunaeaceae; genus CAZWOY01. Next base: position 357 of record CAZWOY010000567.1, on the reverse strand, counting down.
GCCGCCGCCGGGTCTGCCGATAGAGGCGCAGCCCGAAAAGATTTGAAGGTAAAATACGATCGCTATTGAGACGAGAAGTTTAAATATTTTCAATCCGATTCTTTTCTATCCTTCTTAAAAATTTACAGTATGAAAATAGAATTGCCCGGTTCTAAATGCAAGCTTTTGAGGATTCCATTGTTTACGGAACTTTAATTTTCCAGTCAGAAACAGGAACACGGATGACACGGATGTTCGCGGATATGATTTCGCTGGAAAGACTGCGTACGGAACGTTATTTTCCTGTAATTGCTCATGACGCAAGCTTCACCACGCAATATGAAAATAGACTCATTTTCTGACGTAAGTCGCAACCCC
>CAZWOY010000566.1:0-2333 GCA_964635255.1 uncultured bacterium | reverse complement strand
GGACGCCTGCCTTCTCAACCTTGCATGATCGCATTGGCAGGCAGGGACGCCTGCCTTCTCAACCTTGCATGATCGCATTGGCAGGCAGGGACGCCTGCCCTACCAGAGAAGTTTGTTTTCATGTTCCGTGGCGAAGCTCGCTTAAGGTTGGTTTTTGATGTATAATCCCAAGTGGCGGGATACGCGCCTTTCGCAATCCAAAAACAAACAATCACAATTATTTTAATTTAATGGTTGAATTTACATCCAATCGTTGTTTAATTAGGAGTGAGAGGTTGGCAGAAGAAAAGTCATTTTAGACTTTTGAAAATATTCGTTTTTTTTCTTTTTTAACAGGGACTTCATCGGTAAACATGCAGGGACTTAGACAAGAACTACGCATCAAACAAGAGCTGCAGCTACAGCCCCAGCAGATACTCCGTTCCGAATTGATTCAACTGCCGCTGCTTGAGTTAGAGATGCGAGTCAAGGCGGAAATCGAAGAAAATCCATTTCTTGAGGAAGCCGAGCCTGAAACATCGGAAGATATGGAGACTCAGGAAAGTTCAAGCGATGCTGAGAGTATGGACGGCGTCGGTGACGACAGTGAAGTTTCTGATAACGAGAAAGATAAAGAACAGACGCGCGAAGTCGATTGGGAAGATTTCCTGAACGATGCGGATCATTGGGAATATAAACCGGGATATAGAGCTGCAAATGAAGAAACTATGGAAATTCCTCAACCGGATGTTCTAACTCTCAACGACCACCTCTGCGAACAACTCCATTTCGACACATTTACGGAAGAACAGATAAAAATCGGAGAGGAGATAATCGGCAACATCAATCGCGACGGTTATCTCGAAGTCGATCTGGTGGAAATTGCCACAACTTTGAATGTCGATTTCGAAAAGGTTGAGGCGGTGCACGGTCGAATACTGGAGTTCGACCCCTTAGGAATTGCTGCAAGAGATTTGCGGGAGTGCCTGCTTGTGCAGTTGCGCCATCTTAAAACTCCAGCGCCGATTGCAACTAAAATGGTCGAATTGCACTGGAATGATTTCATAAATAAACGTTATGAGATTTTATCCGATAAACTGGATATTTCTCTCGATGAGGTAAAAGACGCTTTTTACACCATTTCCAAATTAAATCCTAAGCCTGGCGAAGGTTATTTTAACGAGAAACAGAATTATATTATTCCCGATCTTATCGTGACGAAGGTCGCAGGCGAGTGGGTGGCGTATTTAAACGAAAGAGATATTCCCAATTTCAGAATCAATCCCGCCTACCGCGAGATGTTTCTCAGTAAAAAGGATACGGCGAAGAACGTTCGAGAATTTCTCTCGCGCAAGCTGGAATCCGCCAGATGGTTCATTAATGCAATCCATCAGCGCCGGACGACTATGCTCCGAACCATGCGAGCCATCGTCGAACGTCAAATCGAATTTTTCGATAAAGGTCCCGCCTATCTCAAACCTATGATTTTAGCGGATATCGCTCAGGATATCGAGATGGATATCTCGACAATCTCTCGCGTTTCGAACGGGAAATACGTGCAGACGGATTGGGGCGTCTTTGAGCTGAAGTATTTCTTCAGTGAAAAAATGGCGACGAGCGCCGGTGAAAACGTCTCCAATCGAGTCATCAAGCAGCGCCTGATCGATCTGATTGAGTCGGAAAACAAACGGAAGCCTTATTCCGACCAGGAACTGACCGACCTGCTTAACGACGACGGCATAGAGATCAAACGCCGAACGGTTGCCAAGTATCGCGAACAATTGCGCATTCCGGTTAAAAGGCTTAGAAGACAAATATAAGAATATGAATAGAAATAAGGCTTTCACCGTCCTTCAATCTCTTGCTTTAATACTATTGGTCGTTTTTACAGGCTGCCTGAATGAACCGCCCGATATGCCGTCGCGCGCCAATCCCTGGGATCCTGAAAATCCTAATCCCCCAAGAACGCCGTTGGATGTGCGAGCGCAAGCTGTGACCGAGAACAGTATTCTCGTTACCTGGAATGACAAAAGCGGCAACGAAGACGGCTTCAGAATTTATGAGAAGGTCGGCGATGAGCTTAGCGAACATCTTGCAGATACCGTAGATCAGGATGTTGAATCCTTCCTTTTAGAAAACAGGCCGAAAGCCACCGAATTTACCTACGCCGTCGAATCCTACAACTCCGCGGGTCCCTGCAATCCACGTTCGTTAGAAGCGCGCGTTTCCACCGCCGAAGCCCCGCCGCTTCCGCCCTCCAATCTTCATTTCGAACGCATCGACATGGATAATATCCGTCTGATCTGGCAGGATAACTCGCAAATCGAAGATTCCTTCAAAGTCGAGCATAGTCT
>CAZWOY010000565.1:0-2334 GCA_964635255.1 uncultured bacterium | reverse complement strand
ATCGAACAAGGCGTCGAACATAAGATATTTACCACAACTCCTTCAGATGTCGCTTTTTCGTTTGCCAAGGCTCCGAAAATTCCCAAAAAAGAACTGCCGGGCGATTTTTGGGATCGATTATAAACAATGAGGTTCCAATGACCGTATTTGCCAAAGATAACAGATAAGATAAATAATGACGGTTTTCCCTGTGGGACAAAACTTTTAAGGACGGTTCCTATATCGTATAATATAATGAACCGTCTTTTTTTGTTTTTGCAAATTGATCGAAAGAAACACAAAGAAAATAAATACAACCAGAGCGGTAAGGGTCGGAAATCTGACTATCGGCGGGGGCGCGCCGGTGGTTGTGCAGTCGATGTGCTCAACCGATACGCGGGATGCGGCGCAGACGCTGGAACAGATTCACAGGCTTGTCGCCGCAGGCTGCGAATTGGTGCGCGTCGCAGTGCCGGACGAAAAGGCTTGTGCGGCTTTAGCGGACGTCGTTAAAGAGTCTCCGGTTCCGGTCGTTGCCGATATACATTTTCACTATAAGCTGGCTCTCAAGTCGATTCAAGCCGGAGTGGCTAAAATCCGCATTAATCCGGGCAATATCGGCTCTGAGGATCGTGTGAAAGCCGTAGTTGACGCCGCAGGCGAAGCCGGAATCCCAATCCGGGTCGGAGTGAATTCCGGTTCGATGCCGCAGGATCTTTTAGAACGGGATAAATTTATCGTAACGCCGCAGGGGATGGTCGATGCGGCAATGCGGGAGGTCGAGATTCTCGATGCTGCGGATTTTAAAGATATTGTCGTCGCGATGAAAGCGACCGATATGCACACCATGATCGAAGCCAACCGGCTGTTTCGCAGTAAATCCGACGTCCCGCTGCACCTGGGAATCACCGAAGCCGGCTTGCCGGGTTATGGATCGATTAAATCGGCTATCGGGATCGGCTGCCTGCTTTTAGAGGGAATCGGCGAGACGATCCGGGTTTCCCTGACCGCTCCGCCTGAGCGGGAAATCGACGTCTGCTGGTGGATTCTCGAATCGACCGGCGTCCGCCGCCGCAGTCCCGAACTCATCGGCTGCCCGACGTGCGGCAGGCTGGAAATCGATCTTTTTAACCTGATAGGCGAAGTCGAAAAAGTCATCAAAGGCGCGGCAATTCCGGCGAAGATCGCGGTCATGGGCTGCGTCGTAAACGGGCCTGGCGAGGCGAGAGACGCGGACCTGGCGATTGTAGGCGGGAAAGGCAAGGGGCTGATTATTAAAAAAGGCGAGATAATCCACTCGGTAAAGGACAGCGAACTGCTGCCTTTGTTCAGAAAAGAATTCGAACTATTGAAAATGGAATATGCGAATCATTCTTGATCCTAAAGCCGGCACCTGCGGCGGCGTCCGAAGAGCGATTCAGTTGGCGGAAAAAGAACTGGATCGCCATCATAATTCGGAAGTGTACGTTTTAGGCGATATCATTCATAATGAACGCGAAGTGAAGCGACTTGAACAAGCCGGTTTGGGAACGGTGCATCTGGACGAGATCAACAACGACTCCCGGATTCAGGAGAAGAACGGAGAGGGCGTAACCGTTTTGATACGCGCTCACGGCGAACCGCCTGTGACATATCAAAAGCTGAGAAAACTGAACGTGAATATCAGCGACGGCACCTGCCCGGTGGTTATGCGCTCGCAGGAATTAGCCAAAGAACACGTTCAAAAAGGCTATCAGGTTGTTATTGTCGGAAAACATAAGCATCCGGAAGTTATCGGCATCCTGGGTCATACCCAGAATAAAGCGATAGTCGTGCAATACGATGAAGACTTAAAAAAAATCAAGCCGGATCTTCCGACGTTTGTAATGGCGCAGACGACTATTAAAGCGCAGAATTTCAGAAAGATAGTTTCAGAAATCGACAAAAAATGTAAAAAAGTGCGCGTCGCCAATACGATATGCCGGTTTGTTCTGTCAAGGGATAAAAAGCTGCCTTTATTTGCGAAACAGGCGGACGTCATTCTGGTCGTGGGCGGTCATAAGTCTTCCAACACGAAAATGCTGTTTGAATCTTGCCGGGCGATAAATCCGAAGAGTTATCATGTCGTGGACGCTGCCGAAATAAATTATGACTGGTTTGAAGGCGCGGAAAGCATAGGCATTACAGGCTCGGCTTCGACGCCGCTGTGGCTGTTGAATGAATTTGAAAGTGAATTGAAAATGCATTTTAACATGGATTAGCAATACCCCGGCTTCTCAAGAATTAGACTACTTTTAACTGCTTAACTGAAAAAAAATTCCACCGGTAGGGCAGGCGTCCCCGCCTGCCTTCTCATCCTTGCAGAGTCGCACTGGC
>CAZWOY010000564.1:0-2340 GCA_964635255.1 uncultured bacterium | reverse complement strand
AATGCGATCCTGCAAGGTTGCGAAGGCAGGCGGGGACGCCTGCCCTACCGGTGGAATTTTTTATTTTCCCAGTAAATTAGCTTCTTACACATTTATCAATTTTCATTATCACTTGCAAGTCAACCAAATGTAATCATAATTTATATTTTCATTATACATTTTGGCGTCTTTTTTTTAATATCAGGAAACATGAGTTTTACTGAAATATTCGACCAAAATACGATGGCGCTGATCGTCATTCCCTTTCTTATTTTCATTGCCCGAATCATCGACGTCAGTATCGGAACTTTGCGGGTGATTTTGGTTGCGAAAGGGATGAAACTGCTGGCTCCGCTGCTTGGCTTTTTCGAGGTGCTTATCTGGCTTGTGGCGATGGGGCAGATTTTGCAGAACTTGACTAATTGGGTCAATTATCTTGCTTATGCCGCCGGATTTGCAATGGGCAACTATATCGGCATCGCTATCGAAAACCGTTTAGCTCTTGGCAGCGTAATCGTTCGCGTCATTACATCCAAATCCTGCGACGATTTAATCGATGAACTTAGAAAAACAGAATTCGGAATTACCACCATTGACGCTAACGGAAAATACGGTCCGGTGAAAATAATCTATATGCTGATTTCAAGGCATGATTTGCCTGGTATTATCAGCATAATAAATAAATTCAATCCAAAGGCTTTCTATTCGGTTGAAGATCTTCGCTCCGTAAAAGAGGGAGTGTTTCCGCACAAGAAAGCCCATTTCAGGTCGCCCTTTAACATACCGATGAAGTGGTCGTTGAAACGAAAATGAACTTCGAAATTCATGATTTTACGTCACACGGAAGAGGAGTCGCTCGAGATCGGAACCGCATGGTTTGGATGATCGCCGGAGCTGTCCCGGGCGACGTAGTAGAGATCGACGTTAATTCGATAGTCGAATTAAAGAATGCGGCTTCAGCCGAGGTAAAAAGGATAGTTATTCCCTCTCCGCATCGGAAAGAACATCCTTGCGAGCATTATCGCAGAGGCTGCATGGGCAGTCCGCTAGGCGTTTTCGACTATGAAGCGGGATTAAAATGGAAAACAAATCATTTAGGCGAGAACTTAAAACGCCTCGGCGGTCTGAAAGATATCAACACAGCCGCCACCACTCCCGCTCCGAGGGTTTGGGACTATCGAGATCGGATCGAACTGCAGTTCCGGGCGGAAAAAGGCAAAATCGTGTCGGGTTTTGCCGCCGGCGGCGAAATAATCCCAGTCCGGCGCTGCCTGCTCGCAAGCAAACCGATCCAGAATACACAAATAAAATTGGCTGATTCGCTGCCGGATTTTGCTGAAAGATTCGCCGAGCCATTAGACGCCCGTCTGTTAATCCGCGATAATGGAAGAGATTCCACCGTAATAATCGTTTTTGTGAAAGATATGCCCTTGAAGGAATCTATCGGAGCGCTGGATGAATTATGCGAAAAATCCGCTGCGACGGGTTGGCAAATATTGAAAGTCAATAGTTTTAATAATCGGCTCTTGCATTCACAATTGTTATCTCTGCACGGAGCTTGCGGGATAGAATATTCTTTCGCCCTGAACCGCATTTCCCTTTCCCCGCTGGCCTTTACTCAAACGAACAAGTCTATGTTAGATAAACTGATCGGAGAAGCGCTAAAGACCTTCAATCCAGATTCGTTTCTTCTCGACTTGTTCGGCGGTTTCGGAGTCTTCGGGCTTTCACACGCGGCGCGAGGCGGAACCGCAGTCGTTATGGACAGCGCAAAACAGGCTTTGACATGCGGAGCAACTTATGCTGCGCAACAGAACCTGAACGTGAAATATATCCATCAAAATTTATACTCTCGCAACAATGATATTCTTAGCGATTATAAAAATACAGCGGCCATTTTGTTAGATCCTCCTCGCCAGGGATTGAAGGAAAATTTAATAAAAGCGTTGAATAAAAAAGCGTTTTCAAAAATTATATACGTATCCTGTCACACCGCAGCTTTAGCGAGAGACTTGAAGCAACTCAAAAACTACCGCGTCGAATCCATTCAACCTCTGGACATGTTTCCAAATACGGCGGAATTAGAAACGGTCGCGGTATTAACTCGTTAAATCGTTGTGATTTTCCTTACGCGATCTGAAAACGCCCGGATTACTACTAAGCGCATAAAATAGGCGTCAATTCTAATAATCTGATGGAATGTGGACATTAAAACAATATCCAGCATTATCAAGATGTTAGGAGATTGCTTAGTCTGCTAAAGGCAGACTCGCAATGACACAATTTTAGGAGATTGCTTAGTCTGCTAAAGGCAGACTCGCAATGACACAATTTTAGGAGATTGCTTAGTCTGCTAAAGGC
>CAZWOY010000563.1:0-2343 GCA_964635255.1 uncultured bacterium | reverse complement strand
GGTTGCGACTTACGTCAGAAAATGAGTCTATTTTCATATTGCGTGGTGAAGCTTGTGTCATGAGCAATTCCTGGGAAAATAGAATTAACCGCGAAGGCGCGTTTCGTAGGCAGTCATTCCAGCGAAAGCTGGGATCCATGCCGGTTCTCGCGATCTCTCCCAAGGAAGATAGATTCCAGCTTTCGCTGGAATGACTGCCCTTGGGCAAAATATCGAACAAGAGTGTTCGACCTGCTATTTTCGCGTTCCGCGTCAAAGCTCGCTTCATGAGCAATTCCTGTCCATTAACGATTTGATATCTTTACTCAAAGCAACGTATTCATCAAAAGAAAGTTGGTCGGGACGTCTGGTGAAGTCATAGTCCAAATCTTTCCAGCCTTCGGGCAGGTCATTGACGACGTTCAGACTGTTGCGCAGCATTTTTCGTCTTTGCGCAAAACACCCTCGAACAATGCATCTGAAAATATCGAAATCGATCTCAGGAAGTTCGTCCTGCTTTTTCAGTTTCAACTGAATGATCGCGCCATTTACTTTCGGTTTTGGGAAAAAGCTGATCGACGGTACGGTAAAAAGATATTTGGAATCCGCATGATAATTTGTTATCAAGGTAAAACTGCTGTAATCTTTGGATCCGGGAGAACCGGTAATCCGCCTGCCGACCTCGCGCTGCATCATCACAATCACATTTTCGATCAGCGGCGGCCTGTTGTCTCGCACTAACTGAAAGATGGCGGATAGCGTGGCTGTAGCCAAATGAAACGGTAAATTGCCGGTTATGTTTATTCTATCGAATTCTTTGCCCAACTCATTCCATTCTAATTTGAGGAAATTGCCGGAAATCAGTTTAAAAGACTTAAATCGCTTTAACCTGCGTTGAAGCTTTTCCAGCCATTCGTCGTCGATTTCTACGGCAATAACCTGATGTCCGGCGTCGAGCAGAGATTCGGTAAAAAAGCCGTCGCCCGGTCCTATTTCAAGAACCGGAATGTCCGTGGGGACAGATTTGGCTATTTTATAAGCCAGGTTTTTATCCCGGAGAAAATTCTGTCCCAGCGATTTCTTAAATCGCGGCTCGCCACAATGATTATCCCGATTAGCCGGCATAAATCTGCTATTTTTACTTTTTCGCGACGTCACTAATTTACAGCGCCTTAAGCGAAATTAAAGCCTTATCGATCGTCTCGTCAGGAGCGGTTACCGACGCTCTTACCCAGCCTTTTCCCGATTCGCCGAATCCGGACCCGGGGGTGAGGAGAACGCCGGTCTTTATCGCTTCCTGGACAAATGCGAGTTCATCGTCGCCGACATAAAACCACACGTAAAATGTGGCGTCCGAGTCGAAAACCTTCAATCCCTTTTCTTTTAGAACGTCGATCACTTTCCGTCTGCGGCGAGCGTAGATACCCATAAATTCTTTAATCTCTTCCGGCGGTTTCGAACCTGTATAACTATCCAGGACTGCGGACAGCGCTTTTTGAAAAGGATAAGAAACGCCGCTGTCGAGTTCCTCTTTAATTCGGATAAGCGCTTGAATCCGATCCCTTTCGCCGGCGGCAAAACCAACGCGGTATCCGGTTGCATTCGCCATTTTCGAAATTGAATGGAATTCTACGGCTTTGTCCGTATATTCAAGGATTGAATGCGGACGTTCGCCAAAGGCGACCTCGCTGTAAGCCATATCATAAGCAATCGTCAAATCAGGATTTGAGTCGATAATTTGGCTCAGTCGTTTTAAGAACCATTCCGGCGCTTCCGCTCCGGTTGGATTGTTGGGATAGTTTAAATAAGCGAGCTTAACGCCGTTCAATTCATCGAGATCCGGCAGAAAACCGTTCCCGGCGTCAAGTTTGAGCCATTTCAATTCGCCGTCGATCAATCTGCACCCCGCTCGCCAATAGACAGGATAGCATGGATCGGGAACCGCGACGACGTCTCCGGGATTTACAACCGCGCGCGCCAGTTTTCCCAGACCTTCCTTAGCGCCGATTAGAATACAGACTTGTGTTTCGGGATCGAGATGAACGCCGAACCGTTTCTGGTACCAATTTGCAACCGACTCGCGAGTATCTGCGCCGCCGCGGCTTGACGGATAAAGATGCGCCTCGTCGCGCTTCAAAGCCTCACAGACCGCATCCATTACAAACTTCGGGGGAGATAAATCGGGGTCGCCGACGGACAGGTCATACAATTCACGACCTGAGGCTTTTATCTCCGACGCCTTCCGTTCCAGTTCCGCGAAAGGATATCCCGGCAGGCTTAATCTGTTTGCCGGTTTAAATGTATTTTGCATGTTGACTTTGTAACTGTTTGCGTTATTACTATGTGCATTAAATAGTGTACAAC
>CAZWOY010000562.1:0-2352 GCA_964635255.1 uncultured bacterium | reverse complement strand
CGAAGGAAGATGGATTCCAGCTTTCGCTGGAATGACTGCGTACGGAACATAAAAATAAACTTTTCTGGTAGGGCAGGCGTCTCTGCCTGCCTTCTCGATCATACGGGAGCGCATTGGCAGGCAGAGACGCCTGCCCTACCGGTGGAATTTTTATTTTCCCGTTAATTACCTGGAAATCATTATTAATCGCTTACATCGATTATCTCGAAGTCATGTTCGATTTCAACTTTGTCCCTAATTACTTCAATAGCTCCACAGTACTTCTCATCCGTAAGTTCGATCGAGCGTTTTACATCCTTTTCTTTTACGTCCTTTCCGTAAACTTTGTATTTAAAACGAATCTTCTCAAAGACCTGTGGGTGTTCGTCAGCTTTATCTGCGTCAACTTCGACTTCAAAATTCCTGACGTCCATCTTTTTCTTTTTCAGGATGGCTATTATATCCATGGCTGCACACCCGGCAATGCCCATCAGCATAACTTCCATCGGACGCGAACCGGCTCCGTTTCCACCAAGTTCGGAGGGGGCGTCCATCGCAATCCAGTGATTTGTATTGGCATAAGCCATTAATGATAGACCATCTAACTGTTTTAAAGTCGCTTTCATTTTCATAGTTCTCTCCTTGTTTTTACAAATGTCCGCTTTCTTTTGGAAAAGCGGTTGATACTTTAAATATTGGTACGGATTCAACACAACTTAGTTGCACAGTATTAATTACATCAGATCCGCTATTTTCCTGATCTCAATTTATCCAAATTCATTTTTGCATTCTGATTGCCGGGATCGACGTTAATCGCCTCAAGGAAAGCCTTTTCAGCCTCCGCATAGTAGCCGTTTCTCGCATAGATTATGCCGATGCGGTTGTAAATATCAGCCCAGTCGGGTTTTATCTCGATGGCTTTCATGAAGCTTGCAATAGCCTGATTTATCTGTCCTGCTTTTTCATAGGCTATTCCAAGGTCTTTATAATCCTCGGCTAATTTCTCATTGTCGGATAGGAAATAATCCACAACCTTTGAATCGTAATTTTCTAATTCGTTTTTATCGATTCCTTCCTCTACCTTTTCTTCGACATATTCGAAATAATCATCATTTTCCTCTTCATAATATGCTTCCCTGAGCGATTCCATATACATGTTTTGAAGCGTGGGCTGGTTCTCAATTACTTTTTGATATGCATGGATTGCGCCTTCCCAATTCTCCCGCTGTTCTTCGACTTGCGCAATGTTTCGCCAGATTGGCGCCGGTTTTATTCCAAGATCAAGAGCGGTGTGGAACATTACGAGCGCTGTATCGAACTCCGCCTGAGCCGCATAAACCATCCCCAGGTTATTATATATCATGTTTTTCTTTTTCGGATTGAACTCAATGGACTTTTTAAGATACTGCTTCGCCAAATCATGATCGCCCATCATGTAATAGAGTATCCCGATGTTCATGTAAGGTTCGGCGTAGTCCTTTTTAGTATTTATCGCTGAAATAAAATAGTTAAAAGCCTCCTGGTATCTATTCTCGTTCATAGCCACTAATCCCATGGAGTTCGAGGTTAACGCCTCAGCCTGCGCGCCTCGTTTCGATTCTTTTTCAACCCAGGGTAAGCCATGAAATAAAACAAGAAACAAAATAATTGAAATCGGTCCAATTAAGACCAGCCAGCCTAAAAAGTAGTTTTTCTTTTTATTATCCGCGTTTTTGACCTGATCCTGCATTAATCTATTTCCATTGTGTTAACTTTGCTTTTTCCGATTTACATTTCTTATCGAAGCGGAACGGATTGGACGTTCAATTTCCATCATGGCTTATTAACAAGTATTATGCATTATAAACATAATTTCTTTGCCTTCGTTTTTCAATCTGTTAAAAGTCTTGATCGCATCGGGGGTTCTCAATATAATCAACTGGGTTCCTTTTTTAGCAAAAGTGTTAAACAACATGGTCGTGCCATATTCGATTTTAAATCCCTTACCGCCCGCCCCATGCCAGCCGCTGCCTATTAGTATAATATCCGGTTCTTGCTGCAGCATAAACATTTTATCCTGACCGGTAAAAAAATGCTTTTTATCGGCAAGCCTCGGCGCTCCATTCTTGTAGATCAAGAGATCGAAGAATGGCACAGGCAAGCCGTTGTAAACTACTAAACCGTACTTATGATATGTGAAGTCCTTTGATTTGTTGGTCGCATAGCTGACGCCCAGACCAATGAGAATCAATCCCAAGACAGCCAGAAAGGCGATCCTCGGGATCTTAAATTGACTTAGATGCATTATGAGCAGTACAACTATCCAGGCGGAAATAACCAGCAGTGAAAGCAAAGGTATATACTCATGATCGGTGAGCAATGGACTGATCATAA
>CAZWOY010000561.1:0-2361 GCA_964635255.1 uncultured bacterium | reverse complement strand
ATAGTCTGCTAAAGGCAGACTCGCAATGACACTATTTTCTGCACATAGTAATAACGGGATAAAATGGCAAATTTAACCCTTGTACATTGTGGCGCTTAAAGATTTTGGCGAGATGTTTTCGGGAGAAAGCAAAATGGAAATAAGCGCAATTTCAGGGGATCAACTTCGCATCGCAGATACTCAAAATGGTGTTCACAAATGATTTCAATTCGGCGCAATATATAATTGCAGATGATAGATCGTTATCTCGCAGAATCCGGTTTCCATCTCGCGGTTTTATATATTTCTTCCCCTTTGCGCCAATTCGAAATATTTCTTGAATATGTTTTGACGGTGGGTTGGCATGGTTTATTGCTTCAGGATTCCCTGCCGGTGGTTTCTTGTTGTGTCTTGCCAATTGCTGTATTGTCTTCCAGTATGGCAGCAGCCAGGCTTCAAAATCATGGAGAGCTGCATGCGGATGGAATCGTGATTCGCTTCCTACCCACTTTCTCATTTTATTCTTTGCATCGCCGGCGTCTAAAAATACCGGAAGATTCGCACCTGTATAAACATCGGTTAAAGCTATAACATGATCGGAGGCTTTTTTACCAGTCAACAAATTTTCAACGACGCGTCGAAGCTTATCCGATGTTGGAATTCGCCCGTTATACGGAACGATATCGATTTTAGGCATTCTATTCGCTAATTGTTTCGCTAAATAATTTCTTAAATGCGGTAAAAATGCTTTTTCCGTTTTACCTTCGATAATAAGAGTAATTTTCACGACCTTCCCCCCATGCGCCCCAACTGCCAGATTTCATCAAGGCTGTATTCTTCCAGCCATTTGTCCAAATCCAATGTATCCGCCCATAAAGCCTGCGCGCAGCCATCGTCAGTTTCGTCCATCACGACGACTTCATGAGGTTCTAAGAATCTTATCAAGCGATCGGAATGGGTGGCAATGACAAGTTGTGTACGTTCTGAGGCTTCTCGCAGGAGATCGACTAAGAGTGATAATAATTCAGGATGCAGACTAACCTCAGGTTCGTCGATCATTGTTATTGCCGGCAGTTCAGGACTTTGGAGCAGCGATATAAGCCATAAAAACCGAAGTGCGCCGTCAGAAAGCTGATGCATGTACATCGGCTGCCTGAAGTTTTTGTCTTTCCATGTCATAGACAACATGCCCGCCGCTACCGGGGGGAAACTCAAGCTTTCAAATCCATGGAAAGCCACTCTCAAAGTATCGATTATTGTCTCATAGCGTTCAATATCTGTTTCACGGAGATAATAAAGAAATGGCGCAAGGTCTTCGCCGTTTCCGCCCGGAAAAGCAGCGGGATGCATCTGTTGGGGCAGTTTCACCGCCGCATTTTTACCAACGTCAATTAAATGAAAATACCTTAAAGAAGATAAATAGTTTCTGCAGTTATCCGTTTCGTCTAAAAGCAGTTTAGGAACTTGAGACAGAGACGTTTCAAATTGATTAAAATCCCAACTTCTTTTTTCATAGCCGCTTACGTTTTTAGCTTCATAAAAATCAACTTTATTATAAGTCGATTCTAAATGTTTAATCGAAATATTTTTTTTATTTTGTGATGAGAGCATTTCATACGGTATGGAATATGTTTGTCCTTTCGCGTTGAGATGTAATTCATACGACATGAGACGATATGGCTTAGCAGATTTTTGGAGTTTAACCGATATCGACATTTCTTCGGTTTTCCCCGCGGTTAAAAGATTCGCAATCCCGCCGAAGGCGTTGATTTGGACGTTTAGCATCCCTTTTGCAGATTTGGAAAGGAGTGAAAGCGCGTCCAAGATAGAAGTTTTCCCAATTCCATTTGCTCCAATCATTATCATTAAAGGACGCATTTCGATATCAACATCAAGCAATTTTTTAAAGCCTTGGATATGAATTTTACTCAGTCTAAGCATTGTTTTACTCGGTTCTTATGATTGTATTGAACGTTGTTTTTCTTTCAGTTCCTCTTTACTCCAATCCACCTGACAGAAACCATTCTTATCGACTAACCTGTCAAGTTTTGAACAGTATAACGCTATAAACGTCCGGCACGTCTTTGAACCGTCCGCTAATTTATCAGGCCATGAAGCGTATTCACACTTTAGGTCGCAGAATTTTGGCAACAGGAAACTCTTGTGTAAATCAACGAATTTTCTCTGTAAATTATCTGTTTTTTAGAAATATTACAATTATTATCGTAACTAAATGGAACAAAGATATATTTTGATTGTATATTGTTTAACCGTATGGTTAAACCAGTGAGTTAAGATTTTCATTGAGTGCCTGTCAGGCGTCCTCGCCTGACAGATTGATATTGTGTTTAAGGCGCTTAATGACGTCAGGTGAGGACGCCT
>CAZWOY010000560.1:0-2400 GCA_964635255.1 uncultured bacterium | reverse complement strand
CTGGAATCCATGCCGGCTCTCGCGTTAGCGCTGAAGAAAGATGGATTCCAGCTTTCGCTGGAATGACTGCGTACGGAACGAACGTTCTTTTCCCAGAAATACTTGCCGCGTTTATCCGCCCTGCAATTCCTTCAACCTCTGAATCATCTGCTTTCCTTTTCCCTCATTGCCTGTATTGTAGTAGCAGGAACCGAGACTCTGGATCGCTTTCATATTGTCAGGATCTTCTTCCAAAACCTTTTCGAGATATGGGATCGCTTCAGTATATTCTTTCTTGTTAGCCAGCATAATGCCCACTGCAAGATTTGCATCCTTATGATCGGGGTTTTGTCGTAAAACATCCTTGTATATTTCCATCGCCGCGTCGAAATCCTCGCGCCTCACCATCAGCGTCGCCAGGTTTAGCTTGAGTTCGATGACCTCCGGGAAATGCGAAATTGCATCGTGAATCATCTGCTCGGCTTTTTCCGCTTCGCCCTGCGCCTCATAAGCCATGACCAAATCGTCAAGTGCGAGAAGATAATAATCGGTCGTGTCCGTATTCAAATCTATGGTTTCCATCAGTTTCTGCGCAGCCTCTATGATCCCTTCGGTATTATTCATTCTTCGGTTTACGAGCAGAACCAATCTTCTAAGCTCAATATTTTCTTCATCTTCAGGCATACGTTTCACTGCTTCGTCCGCATACTTAAGCGCAAGACTATCCATTTCAGCGTTGAACGCCGCTACGCCCGCCTGAAAATAAAGCTCCGGATCATGCGGATTAATTGTAATTGCCGTATCTATATAAGCCAGAGCCTTGTCATATTCCAAACTGTCGAAAGCCGCGCTAAACTTACTATAATACTGGTTTACGAGTTTTTCGCGGCTGATTTTAATCAGCGCTTCAAACTGATCTCCATATTCCAAAGACTTTTCGAAAGCATTTGACATTTTGGAATATTCGTCCAACTTCATATAAGCATATCCCTTGAGATACCACGCTTCAGGATTCTCGGGCATTCGTGCAATTTCTTCATCCAAGTTTTTAATTGCACGTTCCCAGTCCTGTTCTTTAATGGCAATTCTGCCAGAGCGCAATTGCCAGGACGTTCCGCCGCAGCCGACTATTAAAACCAGAACGAATACGGCGATAAAGAATTTAAGAAAGTATTTCATGTTGTTCCCTTCCGACTCCTTTTTTCTGATTGTAAAATATGTAAAATTTTGTTTTTCATGCATCAATCCTTAAACCGATAAGGCGGGAAAAAGATTCCCTTTTCGGTTATGATTCCCGTAATTAAGTCCGCTGGAACGACGTCGAAGGCGGGATTGAAGATTTTAGCGTTTTTAGCGGCTATTTCAACGCCTTCGATATGGGTAACTTCAAGCCCATCCCGCTGTTCGACCGGAATTTTGTTTCCATCAGGACAATCGATATCGATTGTTGAAAACGGCGCGGCAACGTAAAACGGAATCTTATGGGCGCTGCATACCAGAGCCAATGTATAGCTTCCGATTTTATTCGCCGAATCGCCATTGGCTGCGATTCGGTCCGCTCCGATGATGCACAAATCCGCCTTGCCGGACGCCGCCAGGCTCGCCGACGCCGAATCGACCAGCAGAGTTACAGGAACGCCGGCGTTTGTCATTTCCCAAACGGTCAACCGCGCGCCTTGAAGCAACGGTCTCGTTTCACAGGCATAAACTTGTAGGTCCTTGCCTGAATCATGCGCTTCGTAGAAAATCGCCGCGGCTGTTCCCGCGCCTCCGGTTGCAAGAAAACCCGTGTTGCAAATCGTTATAATTCCACTTTTATCCTGGACAATTTCCTGTCCGTAATCAGCCAGCGCAGCGCATCTTTGTTTATCGTCCTCATGAATATCGATGGCTTCCCTAATCAGGTTCAGATTTAAAGCTTCATCGCCGGTCTCATTTTCGACTATTTTACGCATTCTTGTCAAAGCCCAGACAAGATTAACCGCAGTTGGTCTCGCCTTTAACAAGGAATCTATGACTCCGCTGATTTTCTGCTTGTAATTGGTTTCGTTTTTAAACTTAACACTCGTTGCAGCCACTCCATAGGCTGCCGACACCCCGATAAGCGGCGCTCCCCGAACAGCTAAAGTTTTTATCGCTCGTTCGATGGTCTCCCAATTGTCCGTCTCAACAACCTGCCATTCATGCGGCAAACGGCGCTGATCGATAAACCTGACCTTGCCGTCGAACCACCCGATCGATTGGCGGGGCGGGAGAGAATTTTTATCTAAAACCGCGTCTCCGGTCGATACAATCGATTCGATCAAAATTCAACCATTTCCTTTAACTGCCTCATTCTTTCCTGAAGTTCGTCGTTTGTCAAGGCACTCAATCTGTTCAATCCAAAATCCTCGCACGTAAACGACGCCGCCGCCGATCCAT
>CAZWOY010000559.1:0-2405 GCA_964635255.1 uncultured bacterium | reverse complement strand
GCCATTTTCATGTTCCGTGGCGAAGCTCGCTTCATGAGCAATTACTGGGAAAATATGGTTCCATACGATATTTATTTCCAACTATCATCTGACAATTGTTTTTTATTGCTCTCCGCACATTAAATTCACTATCTTAGAATTTGTGTTATCGGAATTTAGGAGGTTTTATCCATTTCGCTTTAGAGGTTTTTTTAGAATTATAAGTCAAGGTTTTCATTCTGATTTGCGTCAAATGCCGCGATTGGGAGCGATCCTCGCACTCGCGATTATCTTCAGTTATAACAGCTTGTTTTGCATGGAGAACGAGGATTGCTTCGGCTGCCATGAAGATCAGGAGCTTGAGGCTGAAGACGGGAAAAATATCGGTGTAAATCCGGAACATTTTAATCAAAGCGTTCATAGTTTCCTTTCCTGTACCGATTGTCATGATCAGCCGGCGGATTACGAAGACCTCCCTCATTTTCCGCTTTACCGCGAGGTTAAGTGTCAAAATTGCCATGACGATGCTGCAGCCAGTTTCGATGTAAGTTTTCACGGAATCGCGCTTAAACGCGGCGATCCCGATGCGCCGGGGTGTATTGCCTGCCATGGCAAAGATCAAAACCCGCACTTTATTAAAGAGCTCGATCTGCGCTCCGCTGAAAAAGCCTGTTACCAATGCCATAAAACCGAAACCAGCCGGTATGACGGCAGCGTTCACGCCATCGCTGCAGCTAAAGGCAAGGACAGCCCCGGATGCATTAGCTGCCATTCTACGCACAGTAAGGCTCTGCCGCCTTCAGCCGGCGCTATCAACCGGCTCTGCGAAAGCTGCCACACCGGATCGATGGAGCACGTGCGCATGGGCGGACACGAAATCGGCGAGGATATGCAGGGAGTAAAATCCTGCGCCTCTTGCCACGACGTCCATGCAACTCACAAACCCCATCTGGATTCGGGAACTTTGGAGGCTTGCCATAACTGCCATTCGGATTATCAGGACAAATTCGCAGGATCGGTGCATGAGCAGCTTTTAGCTTCCGAACAAATGAATTGTCTCTCCTGCCATAGATCGCATCAGGTTACCGATGCAAGCGAAGCTGAGGATTTTGGCTGCGGTCGCTGCCATGAAGAGATTGAGAAAGAATATCGCAGCAGCGCCCACCGTTTGGCGCGCCTGCGCGGCGACGAAATCGCCGCTACCTGTGCGGACTGTCATAATGGACATCATATCCTTTCAGCGGCGGATACGCTGAGCCCGGTTCACCATAAGAATATTCCGATTACCTGCAGCGAATGCCACTCCGAAGAACCGGTAATCACGGCAGATTATGTGAGACTTCCGATCAGTTTCCCAAGCTATGTAAAATCCATTCACGGCAAAGGCTGGATTGAAGGTAAATCGACGGCTGTATGCACCGATTGTCATGGCAGTCATAAACTACAGTCCGCTTCCGCTCCGACAAGTTCAATTTATAAGCAAAATCTAGCTTTTACCTGCGGCAAATGCCATCTGGATATTTCGATGAACTACCGCAGCTCGGTTCATGGCCGAGCCGTTGCGCACGGCATTACCGACAGTCCAAGCTGCACTGATTGTCATGACGAACATCTGATTTTAAGCGTTGAGGATCCACAAGCTGCCGTTAACCCGCAGAAACAAGCGAGCGAAACGTGCGCCAGATGTCATGAGGATCCGGAAATGTCAGCGCGTTATGGTCTTCCCGCCGGCATTATTGAAAGCTATCAGGACAGCTATCACGGCTGGGCGATCAAACGCGGCGGCAAAGCGGTGGCGACCTGCACCGACTGTCATAACAAGCATGATATCCGAAGCCTGCTCGATCCTACATCATCGATACATGGGAATAACGTAGTCGCCACCTGCGGCAGGTGCCATGAGAACTCGAACGCTAAATTCGCCCGAAGCTATACTCACATCCTGGCTCATGGAAAGAAGATGGTTCACGATTGGGTGAGAATCGCTTATATAATCCTGATTTCAGTCGTTTTGGGCGGGATGTTCCTGCACAATCTGATCATTTATGCCCACGACCTGAAAATAGACTACCTGCGGAAGAAAAAGAAAACGGCTGTGCGGAGGATGAATAGAAATGAAATCTACCAGCATTTAATACTTGCGGTTACGTTTACGGCGCTGGCTGTTACCGGTTTTGCGCTGCGCTTCCCGGACGCATGGTGGGTAAGGATTCTCACTGACATGGGACTTACTGAGGAAATCCGTCGCCTTCTCCACCGGATCACGGCGGTTATCCTGGTTGTCGCTTCAATCTATCACATGCTTTATCTCATCCTGCACAAGCATGGCAGAATACAACTAAAGGCTCTTAGTCCGAAATGGCGGGATGTAAAAGATTTCTTCGCCACTATGGCGCACTACTTCGGCTTAAGAAAGGAAAAACCGG
>CAZWOY010000558.1:0-2421 GCA_964635255.1 uncultured bacterium | reverse complement strand
TATCGACCTCATATTGTTAAGTATGCATTCCCACGCAGGAGCGTGGGAACGAGTTAGAGTGTGCGAAAATGCCTCATTATTGGCATTAATATTGCTCTAATACAAATCAAGTTTGGAAAAAACTAATTTAAAAATACCTAAGGAGGATGAAGTGAAAAGATCGTGGTTGCTGTTGGCGTTAGCTGTAGCTTTAGTTACATCGACTTTTGCGACTGACCAGGCTTTCGCCCAGGGGGCTGTCGCCGGCGTAGTGATCGATGAAAACGGCGATCCTGTCGAGGGAGCCGTCGTTACTATTCAATCCGCCGTTCGCGTTCGAGGCGAAAGACCGTTCGTGGAAAGATTTCAAACCGAAGAAAACGGCAGATTTGGTTGGCGCCAGGTTCCTCAAGGCCGTTATGTCGTCATCGCCGGAGCCCGCGAAGTGGGCCTAGCGAGAGTTCGCGCCGGCGTCCGCGACGGTGAAATAACCCGTTTAGAAATTCAACTTCAAGCCCGCGGCGAACGTGAACGTCCGCGCCGTGAGTTTGGTTCTATCGCCGGTCAAGTAGTCGATGCGGAGGGCAATCCCGTCGCCGGAGCGGTGGTCAGCATGTTTGTGCAACGCGGTGAAGAACGCGGCGTCCGCCATGTCGGCGTTCGCGTTCGCACCAACGAAAGAGGCGTTTTCGAGATCGAGCGCGCGCCTGTCGGAAATGTCGTGCTTGCTGCAGCCGCACGCGGCGGACTTCGCGGCCGTACGGTCGTCGAAGTCGAAGCCGGCGAAGCTACTCGAGCGCGCATTGAATTACAGGGACGTGGATAAGCTAATCTAATCTTATCCGACAAAAAAAAGGACAGTCATCCGGGCTGTCCTTTTTTTACTCGTTCCCACGCTGGAGCGTGAGAACGAGTTAAGAGAGCTTGCAGACGAGGGCGTCTGCAAGCTCTCGCAAGCTCTCGCGCTCTAAGGCGTTTAATATCATAATACCTTGCCCAAATAACTCCCTACAATAGAAAACACCCGCCATCATCCTTATATTATTGTTTTCCGGATTCGAGCGTAAAAAATCGGCTTGCGCGGTTAAGTGAAACACATTCTCTTTTATTCGATCGTTCTGAAAAGGCTGGATCGCAGTTCCGCATCCAAGCGGTATATGGTTTATATTGCGATCACCGGGGCTGTGTTCGCTTTTTTGCAGTTCGGCGAGATCATCGCCCGCAAGTCGCTCGTCGCCAGTGGATTTCATATTACGCTGCTCGTGATGCTGATGCCCATCGCGGCGTTGACCTCGCTGTGGTGGGCGCGGTTAATCGAAGGGCGGGACCAGCGGAAACTGCTTCTTACCATCGGTTCGATTGCATTTCTGGCTCTCGCCTCAGGGTCGATGCTGTCTTCGATTTATCATTTGCTTTCGATTCATTTCGTCTATTTTCTTGCCTTTGCGCTCATCGGACCTTCGGAAAATCGCGTCCTGCAGCAGTATATCTCCCCCGCCAAGACGGGCAAGACCTTCGGCATGGCGTCAAGTATCCGAATGGGCGTCGCCGCGATCGTTTCAGGATTGGCGGGACTCTGGATGGAACATCAACCTGCAGGCTACAGAAATATCTATCCGATCGTCGCCTTGATCGGATTTATAGCGCTGGGTTTTCTGGCTTCGGTGCACACCGGCGGCGTCCGATCCGGCGCCGCGGTTCGGATAAACCGCAGGTTTTTCCTCAGTCCTCTGAAAGATGTGGTTAAACTGCTTAGACGCAGAAAAGACTACCTCAGGTTCGAGCTTGCGTTCATGGTTTACGGCGTAGCGTTTATGATGACGCTGCCGGTGACGCCGCTGTATCTGGTGGACGATTTGCAACTCGGTTACGACGTCATAGGTTTCGCGCGCGGAACTTTGTCGCAGCTTGTGATGATTGTGGCGATTCCGCTGTTCGGCTACTTGTTCGACAAATCGACTCCCCACCGCATGGCGACGATGATATTTATGGCTCTCGCCGGATTCCCGCTGCTGCTAATCGCAGCCGGCAGGTTCAGCGGCGATCTGCAGTTGATCCTTGTGTATGCGTCATTCGTTTATTTCGGCACGGTGATGAGCGGCGTAACCGTTTTATGGCAGCTATCTTCCATCCGTTTCTCGCAGGAGGAGGACGCCGGCGTCTATCATTCGGTGCACGTCGCCGCTACCGGAATTCGAGGCATGTTCGCGCCGCTTCTCGGATATTTGGTAATGTCAACCGTAAGTAAAACCGCAGCCTTTATCTGCGGGAGCTGCCTGTTTTTAATTTCGGGACTATTAATGATCCTAATGCGCAGAATCGATGTAAAGCGAGGGGAAGATCTGCCGCTGGGAGCCTGATCCGAGAGAGTGACTGTCAGGCGTCCACGCCTGACAGATCGATAGGGTATCAGAGAGGGACTGTCAGGCGTCCGCGCCTGAA
>CAZWOY010000557.1:0-2436 GCA_964635255.1 uncultured bacterium | reverse complement strand
CCACGCAGGAGCGTGGGAACGAGTTGGTAATTTGTTCACTATTTATTGCACATGGCAATAACAGCAGATTGCGCAGATTACGCAGATTTTATCGAACAGGCGCAGTTTACGGAATCTGCGCAATCCGCGAAATCCGCTGTTCATAACTCGTTCCCACGCTCCTGCGTGGGAATGCATATCGACCTCATATTGTTAAGTATGCATTCCCACGCAGGAGCGTGGGAACGAGTTGGTAATTTGTTCACTATTTATTGCACATGGCAATAACAGCAGATTGCGCAGATTGCGCAGATTTTATCGAACAGGTGCAGTTTACGGAATCTGCGCAATCCGCGAAATCCGCTGTTCATTCTCTAAAAGGTATAATAAACGCAAATACTGGATCAGCCTGCACATCATCGTATCCGATCACAACAGCATTGAATTGAACGGTAACCTCTGCAGGCCACCAGGGATCGATGATTTCCCAATATTCAGCCGCCAGCCATACCGTCGCTTCGCCGTCCCGTTCTTCACCGCCGCCGGTATGCCGGATTGCCGGATCAGGAAAGAACCGGCGGTACTCGCCCTCTTCATCGCGCCAGGATAAACGACCCCGGTTTGTGGTGAATAGTATCGGCGCATTATCGATTAGAACGTCATGTCCATCACACAGATTTACCCAGCATCTTATCTCGCAAACATCATCCTCATCCTCGAACATCCAGTTCGCAGGATCGACGTTCAGCTCCAAAATGCCGTCCACCAGCGGCAAAATATAGTCTATGGTTTCCTCCAAAACGCCTTGATTGGTCTGAATTCGCACGGTTATCTGAACTTCCTCGAAAGTGTGTTCGCTCGCGTAAATTAGATAAGCAAAAATACCGCGTTCAAAATCCACTTCGACAATTTCGGCGATTTCCGGTTCTACGCCGAATGAGACCTGTTCGTAGCGGGAAATGGGATTGCGGTATCTGTCCCAGGCGCGTCCCTGCATCTCAAGCCGCCAGCGGTTATCGCCGGCGTCTTCGCCGGCGTCGTCGATGTCTAGATCGACTCTGTCTGGAGCTCCGGCGACAACGGATATCGTTGAAAGAATTACGCTCATCATATTTCCGTTCGCGCTGCAGGTTGTAGCTCGAATCAGCTTGGCTCCGATTTGAACGCCGGAATGCAAGACGAATATGGCTTCACTTTCTTCGGCAACCGCCGTTGCGCTTGATCTGCCGTTTTGGAAGACGCATCCCCGCGGCGGGCGCGGTTCGTTGATTAGTTCGAGCTTAACCGGAATCGCGGCGTCGATCGGATTTCCGTTCTGGTCGGATACAATCGCTCTGATGGCGAGGGTGTCTATGCCTCCGCCTTCCCTGACGGAGAGAAAAGATCGTTCGACGTCGATGTTGATTCGTCCCGAATTTTCCCTTGCGAACCAGACTTCGGTCTGAACCTTCAAAGGTTCCAGAGCGGTTCTGACTGAAGCTGTAACTTCCGCGACGCCAACGTCGCCATTGGAAATCAACCGCACAATCGCTTCGCCGTTGCGATTGGTTATGGCGGCTGCGGGCTCGATCACGCCGTAAGTCGTCTCAAAATCGACGCGTATCCCCGGCGCTGCGAATTGCCGTCCCTGATGGAAAATGCGCACCGTGATACTAACGTCCCGGTCTTCCCGCCTGAGATCGACAACCTGGCGGCTTGATTCAATCGCGACGTCTATGTTGCGGCTGGGCAGCGTATAGTTTACGCCTTCGTTCCTGACTGCGCGGAATGTCTCATCGGATTGCGAACCAGCATTGTTGTCCGAGTCTATGAGTTCGGCAGATCCGTTCTCGCCTGCACCGATCGGATTTGTTTGGTTATCGCTGCAGCCTATTGCGAAAAGCGCAACGAAAATCAGGAATATCAGCAAAGAAAAAATGCGGTTAATTTTTTCAATGCCGGATTTACTTTCAAAAACTTGTTTCATCTTTTTTATCTCCTTCGGGTAAATGTCGCGAACCGCGGTTCAGCTCTAAGATCGTATCCTAAGACGCGAGCGTCGATTTGAACTACAGTTACTATGATATCGCGGTTGGCGATCACTGGATGATCCAACATTCAGATTCCGTAAAATATAAATAAGGCGCGCTGCCGCGAGTCGCCTTGCGGCAGCCTTCGCCCCCGGAGCCGGATGAGGGTGGCCGGCGCCATAGTCTGTGTAACTTGTATCTCATTATTGTCTTAACCTTGAAACGAAAAAAGCAGGTCGAACCCTCCTGTTCGACATTCTGCCCAAGAGCGTCATTCCTAATTTTGCCCAAGAGCAGTCATTCCTAATTTTGCCCAAGGACAGTCATTTCTGATTTTGCCCAAGGACAGTCATTCCTAATTTTGCCCAAGGACAGTCATTTCTGATTTTGCCCACGGGCAGTATTTTGCCCACTGGCAGTCATTCCAGCGAAAGCTGGAATCCAGGCC
>CAZWOY010000556.1:0-2466 GCA_964635255.1 uncultured bacterium | reverse complement strand
TGAAATTGGACAAGCCGAGCGCAGAATCGGATATGATTAAATAAGTTCCTCTTCTGACAATATTGCCGCCGGGAATGGTATTCGGCATAGCTCCAGGATTGAGCAGGAATCCCCGGAAAAATGTCTCGTAGGTCAGAGACCAGTATCGGTAGGGATCCGGCTGCTGTTCCAGCGGTTTGTTATCCGGAACGAATTCGAATTCGACCACCATTCGGTTGGCTGATATAACCTGGTGGCGATCCGCATTGTATTTTGCCGGTCTGATAGCGACTGGGACGACTCGCAGCCATCTCATCCAGCCGGGTTCGCCAATATCGACCAGCGGCGTTTCAATGGCGTCGCGAACATTTCTTTGCTGCCGGTCCCGCGCCATGACTCGACCGGCTTCATAGGTTTCCACTTCCCGTTCTGCCACCTTGGCGCGCACCGTATAGCCGTTCGGCGCGGCAATCAGGCGAGTCATAACCGGTAGAGCCGGTCCGTCTGACTCAAAATCGGTGGTTGTTCCCGGGACATTAAGCCACAATCTTTCGCCGTCATTTTCATCCGAAATAGACTCTAAATTTCCGGTCGGGAAATTAAATTCGACCGTAAAACCGGAATTATCTTCGGATATGACGCGAAATTGTTGCTGCGCAGCATGCTGCGGCGCTACCGCTGCGTAGCTGAATCCTGCTAAAAGCGCTAAGCAGAAGGCTAATGAAATATTTAGCCAGCTTTTCATTTCTAAGCTCCCTCGTTTCTGGCTGAAGAAGGTTAACTAACATTTTAACCTATAAAGATAAGGATTTCCTTCTTACAGGTAAATCTTATCTATCTATTATATATTACGCTGAAAAGAAATCTTTGTCAATATTCGACTTTCGACGCAATTGGGGAAGTTATGCCTATGTCATAATGGCATAAATTGCAGTTTCTGTCTGGCATATTGAATGGCATATTGTTACGATCTTATTTCTATGTATTTATTATAAAGTGAGATAGTATTTTGGCACAAGAGTTGCTCAAATAATAGGCAAACAACCGAAAAGTAAAAAATTCAAAATACCGGAGGAAAAAAATGCCATTTTTACGTTTTGATCCAACAAGCAGGCGGAGATCTTTAAGCAACGTTAACTCTTTTCAGGACAGGATGAACACCATGTTCTCCGATTACATGAATTCCGAAGAGAAAAATGCGAGCGCTCAATGGGCGCCTCGAGTGGACGTCTCGGAGATGGAAGACAAGTTTGAATTTGAAGTCGAAATGCCGGGAATGTCCATCGACGATATTCAGGTAAATATCCATGAGGATACCTTGTCGATTTCCGGTGAAAAGAAAAGCCCCTATCAGGGCAGCGACAGAAATGTTTATGTCGGAGAACGAGTCTATGGTAAATTCTTCAGATCGTTTAAAATCCCGTCAAAAGTGGATGCGAGCAAAATTGACGCTCACTATGAAAACGGCTTGTTAACTGTTGTTCTGCCGAAGGCAGAGGAAGTGAAGCCGAAACGGATCGATATAAAGGTTAACTAAACCAGAAAGGAGGATAAATCATGACAGTTGTACGCTACAGACCCGCAAGAGGTAGAACGCCTTGGGGCAACTGGTTTGCGCTGCAAAACCGCTTTAACGATATGTTCGATGAAATGTTCGGTTCGGAGAGCGCAGCCGAAGAAGCTCGCTGGGGGCCGGCGGTGGATGTGACCGAGTTGGAGGATAACTATGAGTTTACGATTGAACTGCCGGGGATAGATAAAAATGACGTCAACCTTGAAATTCATGAAAACACGCTTCGGATTTACGGCGAAAAGAAAACGCGCGAGGACGAGAAGGGCCGGAGCCTGCACATTAACGAAAGGCTCAGAGGCAAATTCAGCCGTTCCTTCAATCTACCGGCAAACGCCGACCCCGAACAGATCGACGCTGAATTCAAAGACGGCGTATTGAACATTTCGCTGAAGAAAAAAGAAGAAGCGAAACCGAAACAGATCGAGATCAAGGTTAAGTAGTAAACCTGAAACAGCCAAAATGCAGCCCGGATTCCCCGAATCCGGGTTTTTTATGAAAAGCGAGGCAGTATGTTGCCCAAAGGCAGTCATTCCAGCGAAAGCTGGAATCCATGCCGGTTCTGGCTCTAACGCTAAAGGAAGATGGATTCCAGCTTTCGCTGGAATGACTGCGTACGGGACGTTATTTTCCTAGTAATTACGGAACTTACGACGTCAGGTGAGGACGCCTGACGCCCAAAAAATTACGGAACTTACGACGTCAGGTGAGGACACCTGACGCCCAAAAATTTGAGTGCCTGTCAGGCGTCCTCACCTGAATGTTGAGCGAGCGCCTGTCAATGTTAAGTGAGTGCCTGTCAGGCGTCCTCACCTGACAGGCTGTTGCTGTAATTATTCATTAAGCGAGCTTCGCCACGCAGCATGAAAATAGCTGGTATAATCACATTGAGTGCGCGCTTCAGCGCGCATGAGGCG
>CAZWOY010000555.1:0-2469 GCA_964635255.1 uncultured bacterium | reverse complement strand
AAGGAAGATGGATTCCAGCTTTCGCTGGAATGACTGCATACGGAACGTTATTTTCACAGTAATGATTCACAAAAATGTTAGATATCTCGTCAAATTCGGCCGCAAAACATCAAATTAGTAATCTTAAATAACCGTATTCTGTACTTGAGTTTTACTATAAATCTCACTATTTTACAACTAATCGCTTTACATTTTCAGATAGTTTAAAAATGAAACGAAACATTATTCTTCTCATCGCGGCTATTTCAGTCGTTCTGGCTCTTAATGGCTTATACGCCCAAGCAAAAGGACGAATCGAAGGCGGCGTAATCGACGCCCAAACCGGCGCTCCGATCGTAAATGCAAACATTGTCGTCGAGAGAACCGGACAGGGTGCGGCGACGGACTTATACGGCAAGTTTTATATTGCCGGTCTCGAACCGAATACATACCGGCTGATCGTCTCCTATATCGGATACGAATCGCAAATTGTGCCTGAAGTCGTCGTCAGTACGGCTCGACCGGCAACGGTTAGTATTGAAATGACGCTGAGTCCGGTCAAAGGCGAAGAGGTCGAAGTCAAGCCGGGGCTGTTCGTGCAGGAACTTGAATCCTCCGTCAGCCGCGTTTCGCTCTCCAATGAAGAAATCCGGCGCTATCCTGGAGGATTCGAAGACGTCGTCCGAACCGTTTCGAGTCTGCCGGGCGTCGCCGTCGTAAACCAGGGCGGCAGGAACGACCTGCTCGTGCGAGGCGGCGGTCCGTCCGAGAATCTGTATATCGTCAATAACATGGAAGTTCCGAATATCAATCATTTCGGAAATCAGGGCGGATCAAACGGCACGCTGAGTTTTATCAATCTCGACTTTATCGATAAGGTCGAATTCACCGCCGGCGGATTCGGGGTAGAGCATGGCGACAAGCTCTCCTCGGTTTTAGAATTAAAGATGCGCCCCGGCAGAGCCGACCGGCTGGGAGGACGGCTCACCGTCTCAGCCACCCAATTCGCGGTCGATGCGGAAGGTCCATTTACGGACAAAGGCAGCTTTATTTTCTCCGCCCGGAAAAGCTACCTCGATTTAATCTTTAAAGCCAATGGTCTGCCCTTCATACCGGTATATTACGACTTCAATCTGTTCTCGGAATTTGAGCTGTCGCCTAAAGACAAACTTTCATTTTTGGGGCTGGCTGCCATCGACCGCGTCGAGCGCGACCAGAGCTCGTCTGAGAACCGGGTCACCAATGCCGGGATCATGGATAATTCTCAAAATCAATACATCTTCGGAACCAATTATCAACGGCTTATCAAAAAAGGACGTCTTGATTTCACGGTAAACGTCAATCGGAACGAATACGATTTCAGCCAGGTCGATGAAAATGAGGAAGAATATTTCCGCAGCGACGCCCTGGAGATGGAGATAAAGTCCAAACTGAGTTCAACTTACGTAATAAACCGTCAAACCAGCTTTAAAGCGGGCGTTTCTCTGACAACCGCACAATCTGACAACCAAACGGTTTTTGCGGATACTATATATAATAACAGCGGTCAGAAAATTTTCATCAGCCAATCAGGCTTGCCTCAACGGATAGAAGTCGATGAATCGGCTCAGAAATATGCGGCGTTTGCTAATTTTGAGAAAAAACTATTCGATAAGTTAGAAATCACCGCCGGACTGAGACTGGACTATTACGAATTTATAAACGAACCGTTTTATCCGGCTTTGCGTTTTTCAGCCAATTATCAGATCACGGATCGCTTCCGAACGAAAGCGTCTTTAGGCAGGTACTACCAGTCTCCTTCCTATGTCTGGACGGTAAATCCAGTCAACAAGGATTTGAAAGCGCTGAAAAACGACATGGCGGTAATAGGCGGGTACTATCTGCCCTTTCAATCGATTCAGGTCAGCGCCGAGTTCTATCTGAAAAATTACAGCGATCTGCCGGCGGGAGCCACGCCGGAAACAAGCTATCTTATTCTATCGAATGCGGGCGTCGGCTTTGGCGGTCGGGAGGATAATTTCCTTTCATTCGGCTACGTTCCGCTTAAATCGACCGGTAAAGGAATCGCTTATGGAGCGGAATTCCAGATGCAGAAAAAATTTGCGCAGGACTGCTGCTACGGACAGGCGGGTTTAACCTTAGCCCGCAGCGAATTCGAAGCTCCCAACGGCAGGACATACCCCGGGCCCTACGATCAAAGCGTTATTTTCAATATTTCCTGGGGTTTCAAGCCCAATCCACGGTGGGAGTACAGCGCCAAATTCCGGTTCTGGACGGGATCGCCTTATACGCCGGTTTACCACCCCGAACAGAACAACGGAAAAATCGACAACATCCCTGAAGAATACCTGTCCGAAAGACTCGAACCAGGGCGCCATTTGGACGTCAGAGTCGATCGCCGGTTCGATTTCAACGGTTGGGCGATGATCGCTTATTTAGATGTTCAAAACATATACAACAATCGAATTCAAGTCCCGCCGAGGTACAACT
>CAZWOY010000554.1:0-2472 GCA_964635255.1 uncultured bacterium | reverse complement strand
ATGAGGTCGATATGCATTCCCACGCAGGAGCGTGGGAACGAGTTATGGATTATGCTCATCAAAACGTATGTGAACTATTTAATGCACATAGTAATATGATCAATTACTGGACAAACAACGTTCCGGATGCAGTCATTCCAGCGAAAGCTGGAATCCATCTTCTTTCGACGATAGCGCAAGAATTAGCATGGATTCCAGCTTTCGCTGGAATGACTGCTCTTGGGTGAAATCTGGAATGACTGCCCTTGGGCAAAATGTCGAACAAGAGTGTTCGACCTACTTTCATTAAATTAATATCCGCGTAAATCCGTATCATCCGCGTCATCCGTGTTCCTATTTAGTTGCATATTACTAAGCGCCTAAAATAGTTGCCATCTCCAGGAATCTAATGGAATGCGGATATTAATTAATATTAAGCATTATCAAGATATTAGGAGATTGCTTCGTCTGCTAAAGGCAGACTCGCAATGACGCTTTTTAATGCACTTAGTAATATTATCTTCGTTTTGACTGCAGCGGGGATTGACTATTGTTATCGCCGTCCATCGTATTTATACTATGCTTCGATTCATTTCAGACTGAGATTATGTACAATGTTTTTATTTAAATCGAAACCGCCCGATTACCGCAGCGTTTTATTTGTCTGTACGGCGAATGTAACGCGCAGTCCTCTGGCGGAAACGCTTTTTCGCCATCAGATATCAAACACGGGAAAAACTTGGGAGGTTGCATCTGCCGGCACGAAAGCTATAAAAGGATCTCAGGCAAATCCCGTGGTTTCGTTCCTGATGCACCAGCGCGGACTGCCGATGTCGGCGCATCGGTCGCAGCCGGTTACAGCTAAACTGCTCAAGAAGCGCTACTGGATAATAGTAATGGAACTCGAACACAAGGATTTGATTTTAAATATCGATCCAAATCTTTCCGAACGGATTTTTACTTTTCGCGAACTGACCAATCCGAATCCGTCTGATGAATCCGAACTGGATATGCCGGATCCCACCGGAAAAAATCCGGACGATTATCGCGAGCTATTCGAAATCCTCGATCGCGAAATGCCGGAAGTTGTTAAGATTATTAATGCTAAGACCGAAGATATTCTTTGGCGGAATGATGAGGACAAACCGCAGGACGGCTGACTTATGAATTCTTACCGGTATATTCATAATAATGCCCAGATTGTTTGCCTGCCCTAAACGATAGTATTATCTTTCTGTTACAAATATTTAAACAGTTTTAAACTCGAGGGATTTTTACATAATGGAAAAAGCAGATTTAAAATGGGGCGAACTTCCGTTTGGCTATATGAAGACCGACTGCCACGTGGAGTATTATTACCGCGACGGCAAGTGGGACGATGGAAAGGAAGTCGAGGACGATACGCTGAATCTCAATATTTCAGCCACCTGCCTGCACTATGGACAAGAATGTTTCGAGGGAATAAAGGTTTTCGAAGACCGGGACGGCAAGGCTCGAATCTTTCGGGTGGATGAGAACGCTAAACGTATGAGAAGGTCGGCTGAAAAAATTAAAATGGCGCCTGTGCCGGAAGAGATGTTCATTTCCGCCATCGACCGGCTGGTCAACGCCAACCGCAGATTTGTACCGCCGTTTGGCAGCGGCGCCGCGCTTTATATCAGACCGTTGATTATCGGCATTTCGCCTTTGATCGGCGTCAAGCCGGCGACCGAGTATTTATTCCTCATTTTCTGCACGCCGGTAGGTCCGTATTTTAAAACCGGCCTAAAGCCCATTAAACTGATCGTAGAAGAGGAATACGACCGCGCGGCTCCCGAAGGCGTCGGCGACGTCAAAGTCGGCGGAAATTACGCCGCAGGCTTGCGGGCTTCGATGAGAGCGCAGGAAAAGGGTTATACCGAGGTTCTGTACCTCGACGCAAAGCGCAAGGAATTCATCGACGAATCCGGTCCCGCGAATTTCTTCGGAATCACGCCGAACAACGAATACATCACCCCGGATTCCAGTTCGATCCTGCCGAGCATAACCAACATGAGTCTGATGCAGTTGGCGAAAGACATGGGTTTGGACGTCCAAAAACGCCCGATTCACGTCAACGAACTGTTCTACCTGAAAGAGGCGGGTTGCTGCGGAACCGCCGCGGTAATCACGCCGGTCAAGAGCATCACTTACCAGAGTAGAACGATCGTATATTCCGACGACGACACGGTCGGTCCGGTAAGTCAGGCTTTGTATAACAAACTAACCGGCATTCAGTCCGGCAAGGAAGAGGACAGGTACGGCTGGTCGAGGATTATTCCCGGAAGTTAATATCGTTTTAATTTTCACAGCCCGGGGCGATTGCATCCCGGGGGGATTGTGCGTGATGTAGCCCGGAAGCGACTGCATTCCGGGGCGCTGCCTGTATTCTTACAATACCCCGGAATGCAGTCGCTTCCGGGCTACATCATTAGAACCAGCTTCCTGGTTTCAATAAACGACCCCGCCTGCATC
>CAZWOY010000553.1:0-2521 GCA_964635255.1 uncultured bacterium | reverse complement strand
ATAAATAGTGTACAAATTACCGGCTCGTTCCCACGCTCCAGCGTGGGAATGCATATCGGCCTTATATAGTTAAGTATGCATTCCCACGCTGGAGCGTGGGAACGAGTTCTGGTTTATCGCCTCAAGGAGTACCTACACTATTTAATGCACATAGCAGTAATCGCACTTCATGAATCTTTGCCGCATACGCCTAATCTTGACCGCGATGGATCGTCAAATTCTTCACCGAAACCTGTGAATCCCGACCGGGCATGTTTTCCGGAATCAACGGCTGTCTCTTATCGTACGGATAATCCTTCCGCAGCGGATGTCCTTTGAATTCTTCGTATAACAGGATGCGTTTGAGATTCGGATGCCCTGAGAATTTAATTCCATACAAGTCCCACATTTCTCGCTCGTACCAATTCGCAATGGGATATAAATCCGTCAGGGTCGGCGCCGCTTTGCCGTCTTCAATTCCTATTTTAAGCCGTATCCGATAATTATGCTTAACGGAATACAAATGGTAAACCAGATCAAACCTCGGTTTGCGCTCCATCCAATCGACGACGGTAAGATCCATATAAAGGTCAAACTCAAACTCCGGTTCTTCTTTGAGTGTTTTAATAACCTCTTTCTTCTCACTTAGCGGGATCGTCGCTACGACATGCCCTTTATCGATAATGCAGTTCTCTCCGTGATTCGGAAATCGTTTGGAGAATTTTTCTTTCAGTTCTTCAGGCGACACTCTAGGCTAATCCTATTAGTTAACGAAATGAATATAATTAAATCAATTCCTGTTTGGAATTCAGGATCTTCTCGTGCAGTTTCATCAATCCCCCGATCACAGCCTCGGGGCGAGGCGGACAGCCGGGAATGTAAATATCCACCGGTATAACGCGATCTAAACCTTGCAGCGTAGCGTAATTATCATACGGTCCCCCGACCGAAGCGCAGGCTCCAAAGGCAATAGCCCATTTGGGTTCGCACATTTGATCGTAAATAAGTTTTACAACCGGAGCCTGTTTCTGCGAGACCGTTCCCACGACCATCAGCACGTCCGCCATGCGCGGGCTGAAGCGCGGCAGTCCCGCTCCGAATCTATCGATATCATAATGCGCGGAAGCAACCGACATATATTCCATACCGCAGCAGGCTGTTACAAACGGATACATAAAAATGGAATATTTCCGCGCCCAGCCTACAATTCTGTCTAAGACATTCCCATAAGCAGCGTCCGGTATGACTTTTTCGTTTATTTCCATTCCACAATTCCTCGCTTGATGATATAAAACCATCCAACAAACAAAATAAACAGGAATATCAGCATTTCAATGAAGCCGAACAGACCTAATTGCTTAAACTTGACCGCCCAGGGGTAAAGAAATGCAATTTCGATGTCAAAAACGACAAAGAGAATGGCAACAAGATAATAGTGAATGGGAAATCTGTCGCGCGCAGCGCCGGGAGTCGGCAAATTGCCGGTTTCAAAAGGTTTTTCCTTGTCAGGATTCGTTTTTTTGGGGCCCGCGTAGGTTGTTAATGCCAGCAATACAGCGGCAACAACGCCTGTAAAGACCATCATGACAAGTATCGGAATATATTCTGTCATTCAACGCCTTTTTTAGCCGTCTTTGTTTTCCGAACGGAAAATATCAGACGGTATGCAAAACTTTACTTTTTTACCTTTTTAAAATAAAAAGATAATGTAATAAATGACAATCCATCCCGCAACGTCTCAGCAAGTTTTTTATTAATCAGTTGATTACAATAGCCCAAATTTTTTCATTTTATACCTAAGCGAATCGCGAGTAATGTCTAAAAGCTTTGCTGCGCGGGTTTGGTTGTTCCTTGATTTTTCGAGCGCTTTTTCGACCAGCTCGCGCTCCACCGCTTCCATAGAAATGCCATCAGACGGTATTTCAATGCCAATGCCCCGTTTAGGAGCTTCTTCCGTCAATTCGACGTCTTTAACCTTCTCCAGCATTTCCGCGGGCAGGTTGATTGCGCGCAGTATGTCCTCATTTTCCAGGATTACAATTCGTTCAATGATATTTCTCAATTCGCGCACATTTCCCGGCCAGTCATATCCAACCAATATCCGCTTGGCATTTTCAGAAATATCGGTAAAGGATCGGTGGAATTCATTATTAAATCTCTTTAAGAAATAATAAGCTAACGGCAGAATATCCTCTCTGCGTTCTCGCAGGGGTGAAATGTCTATTGGTATAAGATTCAGACGGTAGTATAGATCCCGTCTGAATAAACCGGCTTCGACAGCCCCGGCAAGATCGATATTTGTCGCAGCAATCATCAGCGAATCAATAGTATATTCCTTAATTCCGCCCACTCTTCTGAAAACATGGTTTTCTATAACCTGCAGCAACTTCACCTGAGTGCCAAGCGGGATCTCGCCGATTTCATCCAGGTAAACCGTCCCATGCGCGGCTAATTCGAACTGACCGCGCTTCATAGTCTTAGCGTCGGTAAAAGCCCCTCGTTCATGACCGAACAACTCGCTTTCGAGCAGAGTTTCCGGCAG
>CAZWOY010000552.1:0-2533 GCA_964635255.1 uncultured bacterium | reverse complement strand
GAAGCGCGCTTCATGGGCAATTTCTGGGAAAATAACGTTCCGTACGCAGTCATTCCAGCGAAAGCTGGAATCCATCTTCCTTCGACGTTAGCGCCAGAACCGGCATGGATTCCAGCTTTCGCTGGAATGACTGCTCAAAATGCCAAAAATGACTGCACTGGGGCAAAATGTCGAAAATGACCGCCCGTGGGCGAAATGTCGAACAAGAGTGTTCGACCTACTATTTACATGGCGAAAATCGCTAACAGGAGGCATAACATCCCATTCGAGGGAACGAAAATAAAGAGTTATTTCAATCATAACTCAATCTATATAGCGCTCTTTCTCGCCGTTCTGCTGAGAATCGCATATTGGCTTGAAGTTTCCGATCAAGCCTGGTTCATCGCTCCCGGAACGGATTCCGAGTTCTATATCAATTGGGCTAAAGACATAGTTTCAGGCAACGCCGGCGAATATTTTCCTTTCCCTCGAGCCCCTCTATTTCCCTATTTGCTCGCCTTGGCATTCAAACTATTCGGCGACAGCCTCTTCACCATCCGGTTAATGAATCTGGCGTTGGATTCTTTCACGCTAATCCTCATCTATCGGATAGCGCAGCAGTTGTTTAAATCCAAAAACGCCGCACTCACTGCCGCCCTGCTGTATGCATTTTCCGGAGGAGCCATTTACTTTACCGGCGAAATCCTGATGACTTCGCTTTCCATATTTCTATTTACCGCTGTTATCTATTGTATCTTAACGATAGGAAAGACAAATTCCGCTCAAAAAGCGCTGTTTTCGGGTTTTTTAACCTCCGCTTTTGCATTGTGCAGACCTAACGCATTAGTTCTGATACCGCTATCGATAATTTTCATTTTGGCAAAAACACCGCATAAATCAAAGAAAATCGTCAACTCCCTATTGCACATTGCAACCATATTGTTAATAATCTCACCGGTAATCTGGATTAATTACCAGTCCACCTCCAAACTCACTCCCGTATCCCTGCAGGGGGGAGTCAATTTTTACATTGGCAATCACCAGAACGCCAGCGGCTGGGCGTCGAGCCTGCCCGGCGCAGGAGCGGCCTGGTCGGAAACAGAGGCTCGACTCATCGCGGAAAAACACGCCGGTAGAAAGCTCGACCCGGTTGAGACGTCGCGAACATATTTTAAAATGGGAATCGATGAAATATTAGCCGATCCTTTCAGTTGGATTGAATTAACGGTTAAGAAAACTTGGCTGTTAATAAATATCCGTGAAATTGGCAACAATCGTCCTTTATTTTTAGCGCAGCGAGATTCGGTAATCTTTCGATTTACCCGGTTTTTATCCGCCGGCTTTCTATTCCCGTTTATGATTACAGGTCTAATTTTTTACTTTAATAATCCGAAGGTTAAAATTTTATTATCCTACATGGCTCTCTACAGTCTATCAATTATTATATTTTTTATCACTGCGCGTTATCGAATTCCGCTCCTGCCGGCGACTGTGGTTTTCGCGGCTGTCGGGATAAGGGAGCTTTCAAAAAAAATAAAGCAAAAATCCGACTTCAGACTACCGGCAATAATTGTTATATCCGGATTTATTTTAACCGTTCCCAACTGGTTTAAAGATTCCTTCGAACAAAAGGCGCAGGCTTTATTCGTCGAGGGCAACG
The DNA here is from genome assembly GCA_964635255.1 of uncultured bacterium. Classification (GTDB taxonomy): domain Bacteria; phylum Electryoneota; class AABM5-125-24; order Hatepunaeales; family Hatepunaeaceae; genus CAZWOY01. The sequence continues at coordinate 894 of CAZWOY010000552.1, read as the reverse complement.
CCCTAATGCGTTTAGACCGGCACGGGGAGGCAATCCATAAATATCAATCGGCTCTGGAAAATCAACCAGGATTCCCTCAAGTATATTTAAACATCGGGGTTGCCTATTTATCGACCGGAGACACTCTCAAAGCCGAGTCAGCGTTTCAGAAACAAATCGAATACGATCCGCAGAATTATAAAGCGCTAAATAACTTAGGCGCAATACATGAACGTAAAGGCGAATTGGACAAAGCGGAGAAATTCTACCGGGACGCTGTCAGCATTAATCCCTATTTCAATGACGCGGTAGGAAACCTAAGCCAGATCTATCTTAAAAAGGGAGACAGCGTTTTCCAGGATGGAAATTTAAAGATGGCTGAAGAATATTATCGACAAGCGCTAAATATCAAATCAATCAATATCGGTGGATGGATGCGATTGGCGATACTGAATGCGGCGCGCGGGAATACCGAACAAGCCGGACACTATCTGGACAAAATAGAAGAGCGCAATCCAAACTACCCGCCGGCTCGCAGTTTAAGGCGGCAGTTAAGACTTATCGAATAAAAGACAATCGAGTTCTTTTGTATTTATTATCATCGCCATACAGCATCGGAAAGTAGTCGATTTTTTCGACTTTTAAATCGAGTTTATCCCATGAAATTTGATTCGTCAAATCAGTTTCCTCGTATAAAACAAACCGTCCATATCCCTCCCGTTTCAAACCGGCGACTACCTTCTTTAAATTATAATAATTCTCAACATAGAACCAAGGCGTGGAATATGAAACAGTTCCCACATCACCGGCGAACCACCAAAAATACGACGCAGATGGGACGCCGGCGGTTTCTTCAACCCAATCGTTTAGTTTTGCATTATATATCTTCGTATGGGTTAAAAGACCAAGCGAATA
>CAZWOY010000551.1:0-2539 GCA_964635255.1 uncultured bacterium | reverse complement strand
GCGCTAATGTTAGCAAAACAACTGATCTCCCAAAAGATAAAACTATTTTAGGCGCCTATTAATAAGTATGCATTCCCACGCTGGAGCGTGGGAACTAGTTCTGGTTTATGCGCCTCAAGGAGTACGTACACTATTTAATGCACATAGTAGTAAATACCTGATTAATATGTAAAAGCTCTCACTTTGTCATTCCTGCGAAGGCAGAAATCCAGCTTGCTTTATCGTAAGCGCTGAAAAAACATAGATTCCTGCCTTCGCAGGAATGACAAGGCAAGCCAACTTAAATTCACAATTTGATTTTTTACATAATATTTATGTTTGTAATCGCAACAAAATTATTATATTTTTGAATACAACATGTTCAGACAAAAAAACAAGAGCAGAGTATGGTAAAAAGAATTCTTGTACCACTGGATGACTCACCTTACACGGACGCTGTAATGGCTTATTCTTGCGAGTTAGCCAAACATTGCCGCGCCACTTTGACCGGTTTGACAGTTTTAGATATGCCGGGAATTGAAAAATCGGTTGGCACGATTCCCGTTGGCGGCATTCAATACGCTGATAAGCTTGTTAAGGCGAAAGTTCAGTCCGCAATCGATTATATCGGGAAATTAATAAACAAATTCGAGGAAAGGTGCACGAGAGAAGGGATTGCCCATAATGTCGCGGAATGCCAGGGAAATCCAAGCAGTCAGATAATACACGAATCTCTCTATTATGACCGGGTTGTAGTCGGTATGCGCACGTTTTATCATATTGACAAGAAAAACATCGAAGGGGACTCGATAGCCAATTTGCTTGATTCGACCATTACGCCGATTGTAGCTATGCCGGCAAATTACAATCCAGGAACGCCTCCCCATGGCAAGTTCCGAATTTTGATCGCTTACAATGACAGTCTGCCGGCGTCGCGAGCGCTGCACAGGTTTGTGCAGGTTCAGCCTCGTCAGGATTACGAGATTCTGTTATTATATGCCGGCGGTGTAAAGAACGACGCATTAAACGCCCTCGACAAGGCGACCGAATTCCTCGGGGCGCATGGGATTACGTCTGTAAAGACCAGATGGACTTCCCAGAACATCGTCGACGCCGTGAAAGAAAGATATTTGGATTGGGCGGATAAGGTCGTACTGGGAATGCATTCGAAAAAAGGTTTAATCGACTTTATGGTAGGAAGTTTAAGCCGGTACTTGATAAACGACGGCAGTAAGGTTCTACTCTTAGGTCAGTAAATATGTATTATCAGAAATAGACGTCTGCGCTCGGCAAATTTCAGAATCTGAGCTTGCAGACGCCCTCGTCTGCAAGCTGTCTAAGCGTATTTTTTATGCTCGCCTAATTCCTTGAAATAATCTACGGTCTTGCTCAATCCCTTCTGAAGCGTGACTCGCGGCTGCCAACCTAATTCGAGTTTAGCTTTGGCGCTATTTATGGAGCTTCGCAATTGTTCGCCCGGCTGAGCATCCTCATGGATCTCTTTAAACTTATTGCCAAAAAGCTTGTTCATTTCTCTGAATATGGTGCGGATGCTCGTTTCCGATCCGGTTCCGATATTATAAATCTGATAGCAGTTATCCAGCTTAGAAACTAATAAATTCGCTTCGACAACGTCGTCGATGAATACGAAATCTCTCGTCTGGGCGCCTGTGCCGTAAATGACCGGTTGTTCCCCGCTGATCATTTTATCACACCAAATAGCTATGACGCCGGCTTCGCCGTGAGGATTCTGGCGAGGTCCGAACACGTTGGCATACCTAAGACTGGTTCCTGAAAAGCCATAAACCTGCGAATACCAATAGATATAATGCTCAACCGATCGTTTATCTATTCCATAGGGAGACAAGGGTCGCGTTTGATGGCTCTCGCTTGCGGGATAGGTATCTTGCTGTCCGTAAATTGCTCCGCCGGTCGAAGCGAATACAAACTTCTTTACTTTGAATTGCCGGCAAAAATCCAGCATCGCGATTGAACCGATGACGTTAACTTGAGCATCGAAAAACGGATCGACGCAAGACCTGCGGACGTCGATCTGACCGGCGTGATGGCTGACTAGATCGAACTGTTCGAATTCGAACAGATCTACGATGCTCTTGTCGCGAATATCGCCCTTGATAAATTTCGCTTTTTCGGGAATGTTTTTTTCTTTACCGGAAGACATGTTGTCTAAAATAACAACGTCATGCCCCTCGTCTATATATGCATCGGCGATTTTTGAGCCTATAAAGCCCGCGCCGCCGGTGACCAGTATTTTCAAAGTCTCTTAGTCCTGATTTTTGCTCGAATTGTCTTTAAAATCTAAAAAAATATAAAAGTTACCTATTAAGATCCTAAGTTACAAGTTCCATCATTATAATTAAATGTCTTGCAAAGAAATATGTTTCCCGGCGTCGAAGAAGAGAATCTACTTAAGCGCTTACCAAAGTAGGTCGGACACTCTTGTTCACCATTCCACCCAAGGGCAGTATGTTGCCCACGGGCAGTATTTTGCCCACGGGCAGTCATTCCAGCGAAAGCTGGAATCCATGCCGGTTCTCGC
>CAZWOY010000550.1:0-2550 GCA_964635255.1 uncultured bacterium | reverse complement strand
TAACGTTCCGTACGCAGTCATTCAACCGCAACATGCACCAGAAAATACAAAGAGACCGCCTGTCAGGCGTCCCCACCTGACAGGTTCCTATTGTTTTTAGGGCGCTTATGACGTCAGGCGAGGACGCCTGACGCCCAGAATCTTGGCATTATCACATTGAGTGCGCGCTTCAGCGCGTACCGGACGCCTCATGCGCGCTGAAACGCGCACTCAATGTTATTATACCAGCTATTTTCATGTTCCGTGGCGGATTCGTATATGAATAATTTTTATGAAATAAATCAAACAGCGGCGCCGGTATGTTCGTTTTCGGACATTGGAATTTTAACTTTGAACAGGCATATTAATATTTCTGATTTTAAGATTATGTTTTTACGTTATATGGGTTGGCATAAAAATAGCGTATTCTACTTGAACATTTAAGACGTTAATCCAACAAAGGCGAGTATTGAAATACATTTACTTTTTAGCGATTATTCTTGTAGTTACTGCAAATGCGCAGACGCTGAACCTCGATGATTGCATCTCCTATGGAGAGGAGAACAGTCTCGATGTGAGAAAAAAAACACTCGAGCAAGAACTCGATCTGCCCGCCGGGCTTGCGGCTTGGGGACAATTTTTGCCTTCGATTACAGTGAGTTACGGCGTCAGTCAGTATTCTTCGCGGGTCAAAACTTACGTCGCCGATGATGGGCGCGTGATAGAATTGCCAATTCTACTGCCCACCGGGGAAGAAATTCCGGTGATGGAAAGAAAAAGCAGAAGCAGTTTTTACACGATCAACATAAACGAAGTGTTCTTCAACGGGGGGAGAAATTATTTCAATTTGAAGAACAGCAATCTCTCGAAGGAAAGCAGAGATTTTAATCTGGAAGCGGCAAAAACTTCGCTGAGAGCCGCGATTACTCAAAATTACTGCGCAGTTTACGCCTCTCAGGAACTGCTTGAATTATATAACGAAATTATTAAGCAGCGACGCCGGCAATTGGATTTTGCGGAAGTCAGATTTGAAACCGGCACGGCGACGCGCCGCGATGTACTGCAGGCTGAGGTCGAAATAGGCCGGGCGAAAAACGACAGCGCTGCGGCGGCGCTTGATTTGAATAGAGCCTTGAAAAACATGAACTTGCTTATCGGATTTTCGGTAGATTCCGTGTATAGGGTCAAGGACCTCCCGCCGGTTTTCAATCCCGACTGGGACGGGGATTCGATGATCGGTTACGCTTTAAGGCATAATAGCAATTATAAATCGGCCGGCGTAAATGTGAAGATCCTGAAAAATGACAATAAAGCTGCGTATGGAGATTACTTGCCGAATATTATGGGTTCATATTCTTATTCGAGAACCGAACAATCGGGAGCTAATCGAGATTTTACACTGGATCCACGCAATAAATCAAGTTCCTTGAATCTATCCGTCTCCTGGAACCTGTTCGACCGATTTACGCGTTCGCTGAGATTGCAAGATTCTAAAGTAAAGCTTCAACAGGCAAAAATTGCGCTCGATGAATTGAAACGCTCGATCAGGCAGGAGATACAGTTGACTATAGTCAACTTGAAATCTATTTTTGGACAATATGAAGTTGCGGAACAGAATATTGAATTGGCTCGTGAAAATTTAAAATTCGAGGAGGAACGCTACCGCTTGGGCAACGCTACGACGATAGACAGGGGATTTGCAGAAATAAGCTATATTCAGGCGCGTCTTGACGCTATCCGTCTTGAATCGGATTTCTACGGCGCTCTTGCGAGATTGGAAGAAATCACAGGGAAAAATTTGCGAGACTCGGAATGAGCGATGAACTAGTCATACGAATGAAATCTATCGAGAAAACCTACCAAATGGGCGAGTCAACAATTCACGCCCTTCGAAGTATCAACCTTGATGTGCCGGCAGGTGAATTTCTTGCTATAATGGGACCTTCAGGATCCGGAAAATCGACTTTAATGAACATTATCGGTTTATTGGATCAACCCGACAGCGGATTGTATCTGCTGAATAAAGATGAAGTTGGCGAACTCGACGACGATCGCCGATCAGTTTTGCGCAACCGGACCATTGGATTCATTTTTCAAAATTTTAACCTGCTCCCCCGAGCGAGCGCAGTTCGAAATGTAACGCTGCCTTTGATATACCGAGTTATGTCCGATGCGGAACGCGAAAAAAAATCTATGGATGCGTTGAACAAGGTAGGCTTGGATAAAAGGGCGCATCATCAGCCCAATCAGCTTTCAGGGGGCGAAAGACAGCGAGTCGCTATCGCCCGCGCCTTAGTTGCCAATCCTTCGGTGCTTTTAGCCGATGAACCTACCGGCAATCTCGACACAAAAACCGGCGGCGAGATTATTGAGATTCTTAAGGATTTAGCCGCCGCCGGTCAAACCGTAATTATGGTCACACATGATCCCAATCTGGCAAAACAAGCGGATAGAACTATTATCATGCAGGATGGCGGAATTCTAAATTAGCAATTGCAGCGCGAGATTTAAGGATGTGTTACTACTATGTGCATAAAATAGTCGCCATCTCACGGAATCCGCTTGATGAGG
>CAZWOY010000549.1:0-2568 GCA_964635255.1 uncultured bacterium | reverse complement strand
GCTTAGTCTGCTAAAGGCAGACTCGCAATGACGCTTTTTTCTGCACGTAGTAATAACGCCTTGATGTTCAGTGAAGATTGGCGTTTGAATTGGTCAATGGAAAAATAAGCTCCGGATAATTTTTTATGCGGTTTTACGGGCGAGAATTTTCAGAAAAAACGCAAAATCTGTTTGATTATGTGAAATAATGGCTTATATTGCTATTATGATCAAATAGACTTCAGAATCTGTGCCACGGCTTGCTTGTCGAGCCATGCTTAAACTATAGAAATCCTAAAAGCAATAGAAGCATGTCCGGTTTAACCAGAGATGCCGCCCTTAGTAAACCATGCAGTTTTAATGCGTTCCTGTGCAGACGCGCAGGTGCGCCTAATAGAAATATTTTATTTAGAGCAGCGGAGGCAAAGATGAAAGTCCACTATTTACCCATCACAATCCTAATTCTCTGCGCGTTTCTCGCGCAAACGGCGAACGCCCAGCTCGTCTTCGACCGGGAGCAAGTCGAAGTCGAAGTGCGAGTCGATGAACAGGAAGAAGTAAACGTAAACGTCGTCAACAACGGCGATGAAGCGGTCGCGTGGCTAGCGGTCGCGCGAACTCATCAAAATTTCCCCGCCGATTGGGAGCTTGTACGGTCGATTCCTGCCGGCGAAATGTTGGACGATTCCCGGATTCAGGGCGTGGCGTTTAGCGACGATCGCTTCTACGTCGCCGGGGCTGGCGATCACGAACCAACAATATACATACTGGATCGAAACGGCAATTTGATCGATCAATTCGAGCAACCGAATCGACATGCGCGATATGGATATCGAGATCTGGCGTTCGACGGTGAATTAATCTGGGGCAGCGGCAACGACATTATCACCGGTTTTACAACCGACGGCGAGGAAGCGGCGTCTTTTGAAGGTCCGTATAATCCAAATACATGCTTTGCCTACGATTCGGATTTAGACGTCCTTTGGGTCAGTTCTACAACCTCGAATATCTCTGCCGTCGATCGCGAGGGCAATGTCGTCCGGGAACTTGACAGGCATGAACAAAGGATATATGGATTAGCCTATTTCCCTGAAGATCCTGATGATTCGAGACTCTATAGCATTGCGCGCAACGCTGATCGAGAAACGACAGTGTATAAATTCAATGTTGAAAACGACGATACGCTGGTAGCCGCAGATTTAAATGATGAATTTCGACCGTCAGGCGCGTACATTACCGATGAATATATCCCGAACGTATGGACTTTCATGCACATCGTCAATCAGGTTGAGGATGATCGAATCAATATTTGGATTATGGGCTCCGGTATCGGATGGCTGGCAATCGATCCGGTCGAAGGCGCACTTGAGGCGCAAAACGATATCGATCTATTTCTGACGTTCGACGCGCAGGATTTAGTTCCCGATCTGTACGAAGGCTTTCTAAGCCTGATATACGGCGAGGAGGGCGACGCCGCTGATTTGCCCGTGAGCATGTCCGTTGTTCCCGGCGTCGTTGTGGCAAATCCAATCGATGATATTACGGTCGATGAAGATCCTGGAAGAGTGGATATCGCCGATCTTGACAATGTGTTTTTCGGTCAGAACGGCGAGGATTTAGAGTTCAGGTTCGAGAACGCGCCGCCGGGACTTAATCTGGAAATCAACGATGATAATGTGTTGTTTTTCGATCCTGAGGAAAACTACAATCTGATGGAGGGAGCGGAAATCGTTGTGACGGCGGAAAATGATGATGGCGCGATGGCGGAAGATATTTTTATGATTGTAATTTTACCCGTGAACGACGCGCCTTTAGTCGTAAGAGCAATCGAAGACGCAACGGTAGATCAAGACCCCGGGCTGGTGGTCATCGACGATCTCAGTGAAGTATTTTTCGACGCCGACGGCGAAGCTCTAATCCTTTCACACTCGGAAACTCCGGATGAACTGAACATGCAGATCACCGACCAGGAGTTTCTCATTATCGAACCGGAATCTGATTTTGTTTTGCCGGAAGGCGCGCTGATTACGGTTTTCGCCGAAGACGCCGCCGGCGAGATCGTTAACGACGATTTCACGTTGACCATAAATCCGCTTGCAGTTGGAAAAAACGGCGCAGAACTGCCGGAAGGGTTTGAGATTGCGTCGGTTTACCCCAACCCGTTTAACGCCGGCGTTACGATTTCCTACAGAATACCCGAGCGAAACCGCGTAACTGTCAGCATCTTCGACAGCGAAGGGAAATTGATCGATATTGTTTCCGACAGCCACCGGCAAGCGGGCGTTTATTCGGCGACCTGGAATGCGAACTCAGAACCGAACGGATTGTATCTTGTATCTGTGCAGACAAATACTGAAAGGTTATCGCGGAAAGTTCTGTTAGTGAAGTAGCATCGCCACGCACCATAAAAATAGCCGGATTTATCACATTGTGTCCGCGCTTCAGCGCGCATGAGGCGCCCGGTACGCGCTGAAGCGCGCACACAATGCGATAATTCTGGGCGTCAGGCGTCCTCACCTGACGTCATAAGCGCTCTAAAAACAATAGCAATCTGTCAGGTGGGGACGCCTGACAGGCACTCTCTTTGTA
>CAZWOY010000548.1:0-2574 GCA_964635255.1 uncultured bacterium | reverse complement strand
ATATATATGGGAACATTTTACAGCGGTGATGTGATATGGAACACAAATGAAGAGAGTGATGGAATTTATCTTATACAAATCAAGGCTTATGACGCCTCGGGCAATATATCGCTAAGCGAGGTAATCCTGTTCACAGTACTAAACAAACGACCTCAGGTGATCTGGGTGCCGGATGATTTTGAGACAATTCAGGGGGCAATATTCTGGAGTGATAACGGTGATACAATTAAAGTAAGAACAGGAATTTATAGGGAGCAGATTGTCATTGGGACAAAAGACATTTGGATAGAGAGTGAAGAAGGACCTGAAAGAACAATTATAGATTGCGAATATCAAAGGGGAGGAATAGTTATTTCAAACGGTAAGGATACAACAACTTGTATTAGAGGATTCACAATCATGAATTCACTTGGTACTGGTATTTTTGTGGGAGGTAATTTCACGAGTCCAAAAATTTTAAATAATATCGTTTTAAATTCTCGTTCTGCAAATCTTACAGTTAGCACATGGAACTATGCAATAGTAAGAAACAACATTTTTAGTGGTGGTGGTGAACGTGCAAATATAGAGCTTTACGTTTCGCTTGGGAAGTTTGAAAATAATATTGTCATTCACTCAGAGGATTGGGCATTATGGAATATAAGTGCTTGGGACAATAATAATATTATACTTGATTATAACCTAATATGGGATTACGTTAGATTTAGAAATGAGCCTCCCTTAAGGATCGGCGAAAACAACATTATTGATATAGACCCTCAATTCGAAAACAACTCATTTCAATTAATGCATAATTCGCCCTGCATTAATTCGGGAGTGCCATTTTTATTGGATTTAGATGGATCTATTTCAGATATAGGGGTATATGGCGGCCCCCTTGCATATCCGCCACCGGATTAATTTACACAAAGGAGCCAATCATGGCTGAATCATGGGGTAACCTGGACCCAAACACAGGAGAACCTACAGTTTACAATCAGGATTTAATTTCTGATGAAAACAACAAAAACATCCTGAAGGTCAACGACGTCAACGACGACAATGACGCGAAGAAGGCGGCGCATTTTGTCAACGGCAGCACTGACATTGATTCCCGCGGTCTGAAGGTTGAGGGAATCGCTGAGTTCACGGGCAGGAGCGGAAACGCCGAACTGTTGATGCTGAAGGATTGCCAGATCCTTCACACAGACAACGGCGACGGCTTGCAGATCAAACCGGGATCGGGTAATGACAGCGTTTACATTTCACCTGGTCAGTATGTCCTGATTGTGTCCGGTGAATTGCAAGCCACCGATGCGCGGGTGACGAACGACCTGAATGTCGGCGGTGATCAGAACGTTCAGGGGCAGTTTGAGGTTGTCGGTAAAATACTGGTCGGAGATAACGACGGCGGAAGAATCGACGCCTTTGCCACAGATCCCAACCAGCGTGACCTGAAGTTGGGAACGGAATCTAACAACACGCGCGATGTTCTGATCTCCCAAGCAGGACAGACAACCAAAGTGCAGGGAGAACTCGAAGTCCAGGGTCATGGTATGGTAATTGAAGGCGACGATGGCGATCAAGAAGCCACGATTGACTCGGGAACGAACAATTATGACCTGAAGATCGGGACAAACGGTGACAACAACAACCTTTTCCTGGGACGTTCCAACTGTCCCACGCACATCCAGGGCATAGGTATAGTGCGCGGACAGCTTGGAGTAGGCGCTAGCGACGGAAATGGGCTGATCGACGCGAACGGCTCTCCCAACGCACAAGACCTTAAGATCGGCACGGGAGCATCAACAGACGACGTTATTATCGCTAAACAGGATAAAATGACGATCATCGACTGTAATCTTCGAGTTGGAAGAACTGAGATCGACATGGTTCATGCCAGCCGCATCGATGCTTATGGGAACGGCGGCAATCCCGATACTTTGTTTATTGGGTCACAGGCTCATACAACAGCGGTAGGACTCGGCCGTAATGGGCAATTGACGCGTGTTCTGGGCCGGCTAAGCGTGGATGAGGAAGGTGCGGTCGGAGGCGACCTTAGTGTTGGCCCAACTGATGATGCAGGACATATCGATTCAGGTGGAGATGATTTGAGTCCCCAAGATTTGGAGATAGGAACGCAAGACGGAACTAGCGACGTCATCATTGGCCGCAACGGTCAACAAGCGCGCTTCGATGGCGCTTTGGCTGTTATGCAGGCGGTGCAAGTTGGTCCATCCGACTCTGCCGGTCAAATCGATTCCGGCGGTTCCGCCCTTTCGCCACAGGATTTGAAAGTGGGTACGGATTCGGTCAGTTCAAACCTCATCCTCGGACGCAGCGGCAAGAAGGTCGATATCAAAGGCGATGCGAGAATGAACGGCGCCGAGCTGATCATGGACAGTTCATCCGGACTATCATCCGGCTGTGGATTCGTTTACAACGCAACCGGTTCCGGGACCGCCGGCGAATCGATCGACGTCTATATCGGCGGTACAAAGGTTGGATACTGGGACGCTAACGGCTGGCATTAATAGTGTTTATCCTTTCTTATTCATACCATTTAGCTAAAAATGATATTAATTCCTTATTATA
>CAZWOY010000547.1:0-2575 GCA_964635255.1 uncultured bacterium | reverse complement strand
AAATATCGTTGCGTAAGGGCGACATACTGCCTTTGGGCAAAATGTCGAACAAAAGTGTTCGACCTACTATCCTCGCGGCGTCGAACAAGAGTGTTCGACCTACTTTTTCGATTCCATCAACTTCGCGAGTTCGGCGTCCACGTCGGATTTGCTGTGAGAGCCGTATTTGTCTTCGAGAGTTTTCGACTCATCGACGTTAGTCGTCAATTCTTCCCAGGCTTCGGCTTCCGCTTCACCGGCGTTGACCTCTTTTTCGAGGTCGTCCAACGCGGCTAAAGGGCTGCCGCCCGCATTGAATTCCGAAGAGGCTTTTGCCAATTCTTTGCGGATTTTCGAGCCTTCATGGCGGGCTTCGAGTCCCACGATATTGCGTTTCGCGCTCGCTACTTTGGAGCGCGCTCTCGACAGTTGATCTCGCAGACTGGAGAGCAGTTTCTCATTTCGAGTATATTCCATATTTAAATTATCGAGCCGTTTCTGCGCTTCCGCCTTGAGTTCCAAAGCGCGGCGAGCGTCATCGACATTGTCGGCTCCAACCGCTTTTTCGGCAAAGCTTTGGTATTTTTTCAATTCAGCTTCGGCTTCAGTTTTTTCGCGCATTAAGCTGCGATTTTGAGCCACCAGTTTAGCGATGCGCGCCGTAAAATCAGCTATCAATTTTTCGCTGTCCTGTATTGCCAGTTTACTGTCACGTACCGGATCGGACATTTTCTTTGCCATTTCCTGGCTCTTGCCTCGAATCAGATTCGAGAATGATTTCAACAAACCGGGCATTTTCTATCCTCCTAAAGGTGTAAATTACCAATTGATTTAAAAACACTATTTCTTCAAACCATCGCGCAATGCGTCATCGCTTGCTTTCAGAGCAACCAGCAGGCTCTCCATAGAGAATTCCAATTCATCTTCCGACAAATCGCCCAACGGGATGCTGTCGGTTAAGACAATCGGGAAATCCTCAGCCTCGTCTAAATCGGGATTGTCCGAACCGGTTATAATACCGAACGCATAAGGTCTAACGCGGGTGTTTGCATCTAACAGCATCAACTGCACATTGGGAATTTCATCCTCATTCAGGTCGCCCAGCTTCGCTACCCGGCAGGTTATAACCAATTCGTTATTGTCGTTTATCATAAACACAGCCACGAATGGATTCTCAACACTCCCTATAGCGACGTGCAGCGTGTCCTCATGAGGTATAACGCTGTATCCAAGTTCTTCGAGAAAATCGCTGACTTCCTCAAGATCGTCGAGACATGTTTCATCGAAGTCGTCAAAGTCGTCGAAATCGTCTAACGAATAATCCTCTGCATCACCGAAGTTTAAACTGATAATCGGATTCGAATTTTTTGAGATATTTAAAATCAGATTCGAGGGACTACCGCAATTACAGTCATGATGACCTACTCCGTGAGCCTCCTCGAGCTTGCCTTCAAGGTTTTCTAAAAGCGTCTCAAGCGTTTTTACCTTATCCTTTTTGGACATGTTTACTCCGAAATGTATTTAAATTAAATTATTGCGCCGCTTTTTTTATGATCTTTTCCCAAAGGGATGGTTTTTTTCGAGTCAACGTCGCTTCTTTCTGACTCTTGAGAACATCGACTTCGCTCAGGTTGATTGTACAACCAAGCATAAAGGTTATCATTCCGCCTTCATCGCTCCAGGCGCCGCCTAATTCAAGAATCATCGCCTCAGGATTTTCATATTCGTCCTCAGTGCGATACTCGACAATCGCCGCCATCAAGTTTTCCGTACCTGATTGTTCGGGATCATGCGCGCATGTTCCGTATAATACTCCTTGTCCTTTCATTTCGAATAGAATCTCAATTTCTTCTTCCTCGCCTTTTTCGTTTACAATCTCGAAATTCAGGACAATCTCGCGCGAGTATTCCAAATCGTCGTATTTAAAATTATCTATGTCCGGCGGTTCTTCAAAAACCCAACTCTCACCGCGTTCTATTACATCCCGCCTGTTGCCGGTATCAAATTCATCCGGTTCATAATATACATATACCGACAAATCCTGATCGACGATTTTTACGACCAGATAAATCTCCTGCTCATCGTCATCAAGGCTGAACATCAGCCATTCGGCAAGTCCCTGCTTTTCTTTTATCTTCAGGATCGACTTAACGACGTAATCCAATCCCTTCATGCCCAAACCAAGTTCCAACGATGCAGAAATCGATTGTTCATCAGTCAGGGTCACTGTACTGCCCGGCTTAATCTCTCGCCAGAAATCCGGTGAAGTTTTTTCTGTCATTTTCTCCCTTTAAAACGCTTTAATGGAAATTTTGACTGTGTATCGACGCCCAGCCCAAGCATTAATAAAATCCTTTTTACAAAATAGAGTATCCCACCTCTCAAATTGTCCTGAAACGCCAAGCGAGCGTCGGTCATGCGTCCTCGTGGGACAGGTATGTTTTGTATTCACAACACTTTTCCCGTTATTTACGGATGTTTGACGGTCAAAAATAAACGTATTCTGACAATCTGTTTGCGAAAATTACTGGGAAAATAACGCTCCCGTACGCAGTCATTCCAGCGAAAGCTGGAATGACTGCCCTTGGGCAACATA
>CAZWOY010000546.1:0-2581 GCA_964635255.1 uncultured bacterium | reverse complement strand
TTTCAGTGTCAGCTTGCAGACGAGGGCGTCTGCAAGCATAAGCGTTTCTTTTTTTAGTGTCAGCTTGCAGACGAGGGCGTCTGCAAGCATAAGCGTTTCTTTTTTTAGTGTCAGCTTGCAGACGAGGGCGTCTGCAAGCTCTCGCAGTGTTGCTTCTGACAATAGAATACCCGAATCCAATAGATCCGAGCTGTTTTATCGATCTACCGAGGCGTTCGTCCTGTATCTCTACTTTATCAGAACTACCGACTGAAAAACAACGTTCGACCCGGTTTTCAAGCCTATCATGTAGGTTCCGTTTGCCAATCCATCGGCATTAAAATGTAAATCATAAATCCCAGCCTTGTGGTATTCATTTTCGGAAATAGACTTGACAAGTCTTCCCGATACGTCGTACAATCCGATTGATACCATGCCGTTTTCAGGAATAGTGTAATGAACTCCGGTTGTGGAATTGAATGGATTGGGGTAAACCGAACTGACGCTTAATTGGGTTGGCATGGCTTCGCCGCTACCGCCGGCAACATCCAGAATAAAAATCCAGAAATAGAATGGCGCGTTTTCCGCCATGACAGTCGCTCCCGAATCATCGACAGCTTCAACCTGCCACCAGATCTGCGCCGGACTGCGGTCGATGTGCAGGGAATCGAGAATATCCTGCACAGAAACATCCAATGAAATTAAATCGCTTGAGAAATCGAGCGGGAAATCTTCGCCGTCATTGCTGAAAGAGAGATTATAGACGACATTGTCCGCCTCATACTCGTTTTGTTCAGCATATTCCCAATAAAAACTTACCGATACGTTCGGTCCGCTCTGTCCAACCATAAAGTCGTTTTCCGGCGCAACAAGATCGAAAGGCAGCGGTGGATCGTTAGTGGGCTGCACTTCGATTAATATTTCACCATCCACAAAATCATCATTTATGTTGGTGGCTCTGACGATAACCGCCGCCCCGGGCAATTCGGTCCAGTAATTTTCGACGGGCGTCGCTGAAAGCTGGTTCTGTTCATCGATTTCGATTCTTAATTCTTCAGGCGCGACCAGGATTCGATATTCCAATTCATTCCCATCCGGATCGATAAAGTAATCATCCAAATCTAATAAAATTGAACGTTCCTGATCTTCTACAAGCTGCTGATCGGGTATTTCCGGCGGTTGAAACGGCGGATCGCTGTGATTTATGAAAACGCTTACCTCTGTCTCTATTATTTCGAGTCCGTCGGTGGCATAGAACCGCATTGAATATTCGCCTTCGTCGTCATATCCGACTTCCCAGTTAAAATAGCCGGAGCCGTTGCCGGAATCGACAAAACTCGCGCCGCGAGGCAAATCGAATCGATTAATCGATAGTCTCAGATCATCGTCGTCTTCATCGGTCGCAATGATTGTAAACTCCAGTGGTTCGCCTTCGTCGCCCTGTACAACTTCGGGAACCTCCTCCCATTGCGGAGGATGATTCGCGTAACCAACACCCTGCAGCGATATCTCAGCCACTTCGACGTCCGGATCGTTAGTTTGCATCGACAGCGCAACGTTATACTGACCTACAATTGACGGAGCAAACAGTATCGTTCCAGTAAACCTGCGATTGGGAGCAATATCGATTCTATCATTTTCCATGCGATGTATTCCGCCTTCCGCAGTTAAATTTACCACGGAAAGCCCATTTGGCTGCCAAAACCTCTGCCCCTGAGTGTATTGGACCTCAGCAACGATTTCCGCATTTGTATAAGGATCGAAAAACCTGAATTCAAACGGTTCGCCCCAGCGAAAACCCGGCTCGTTATTATCGCCGCCCCAGGCTGCGAAACCGAGATCGACGCCAGGCTCTTCCACTAGCGCTCCGCCCCCGCAATCGCCTCGGGGATCAAACACGCCGATTTCACAAGCATAAGGAAGTTCCCGGCCATCCCAGGTAGCGTTTAAAACAAGAATCGAATGGTTATTTTCCTGCCTTACCCACGTAAAATGCCGGTTAATTTCGCGATCAGGGATGAACCCAAAATAAAAA
Organism: uncultured bacterium; assembly: GCA_964635255.1. Classification (GTDB taxonomy): domain Bacteria; phylum Electryoneota; class AABM5-125-24; order Hatepunaeales; family Hatepunaeaceae; genus CAZWOY01. The sequence continues at coordinate 567 of CAZWOY010000546.1, read as the reverse complement.
TCTTCATTATTAAAGCTGATATCGCTTAATTGAAGCGTCTCATTTCCTGAATTCCAAATCGATACGGTGCGATTCTCAACTTCGCCGGTATCGACGTCGCCAAATATCAGCGCGCGCGGCTGGTATTCTATCTGTGGCTGACCAAATGTCTCGGCGGTAAAGCAAAGCATCAAAATTAACAAAATGACAGCCAACCTTAAAAAAGGCATTCGAAATCCTCCAGAGCTTTACAAACTAAATGAATAAATGCAAAAAAACCGTCTTATTAATCTCATAAATATAAATAAAATGTTAAGGAAATGTCAATCCCTTTAATAAAATACGTTTATCATAAGGAATGTTTGTGAAATTGTTCCTGTCCCCGGTTATGTAAGATAGATTGAAAGCACTTGTGAAAAGGCATTAGCGGGATTAATCTTGAGAAAATAGCATTAACCGCGAAGGCGAAAAGAGCTCGAAGCAGTACGGATTCTGCGAATCGGGAAGTTGGACTGGGAAAATAGAACCTTGGCATTATCACATTGAGTGCGCGCTTCAGCGCGTACCGGGCGCCTCATGCGCGCTGAA
>CAZWOY010000545.1:0-2600 GCA_964635255.1 uncultured bacterium | reverse complement strand
CCATGGGCAAAATACTGCCCATGGGCAAAATGTCGAACAAGAGTGTTCGACCTACTTGACGATGTGGGACAGGAGTTCCGACGTCCTCACAGGCATAAAGGGAACAAATTGAATTCTATTTCATGCTGTTAAAGCAACCGGTTCTTTTTTCGATAAGCAACAAGTTAGATTAGTGACCAAGAAGCGCTTGAAAATATCTGTTTTTTTTAACTTTCTCATCTTCCTGACTCTCTCTTATTCAGCCTATTCACTCGATCCGGTTTATCATAACAATGAAGAAATCTACGCTGAACTTCAGCGGTTGAAACGCCTCTATCCTGACTATATAGCCGTTGATTCCATCGGTCATAGTTCGGAATATGAACTGCCGATATGGATGGCGAAGATATCCGATTTTCCTGAACGCATCGACCCCGAACCGGCGCTGTTGTTTGTCGGTCAGGTGCATGCCGAAGAAGTCGAGGGCGTCGAAGTTACGCTTCACTTAATGAATCTCTTGTTGAGCAATATGGACGATGAAGCGTTCAGCGACCGGATTAACGGGCTGGAGCTCTACTTTATCCCGACCGCCAATCCGGAGGGTTTGCGAGTCGTTCACAGCGGTCAGGACGAGACTTTCCGGAAAAACTGCCGCGATAATATCGGCGACGGCGAATTCAGATTCCGGGAAGGATGGGGTTGGGATACGTCCGGAGTGGATTTAAATCGTAATTTCGGACTTCATTGGGATCGAGGTTTAGGTCTGTTCGAACGTGAGGATGAAGCAGCGATCTTTAATTATTATCGGGGACCGGCGCCGTTTTCGGAACCGGAAGCCGAAGCATTGGCGCGATTAGGATTAGAACGGCGTTTTCAATATTCGATCGTTTACCACAGTTCAAGATCCGGTCAGAACTCTGAAACGGTCATAGCCCCTTGGAACTGGGATTTTAAGTATCCCGCCGATGCGAATGCAATCGATGCGGTGTTGAATGAAATTGCCGGCAGAATACCTCTGCAGAACGGAGGCGGTTTCTACGATCCGGTTCACGCGCTGCAGCGCGTCGGACAATCGCCCGACTGGTTTTATCAGGCGACCGGAACTTTTCAATACATGATTGAAATCGGAGCCGGCATTCAACCGGATTCGACCGTATTGATGCAGCTTATCGACGAACAGGTCGATGCAGCCTTATTCCTCATGGATCTGGCTAATTCACGGGAATCGATCGACGGTTTTGGAATTTTAACCGTCATAGTTTCCGACGCCGCGACCGGCGAACCGCTGGAAGCGGAGATCATTATCGGCGGCTTGGATGATCCGGTTCTGGAAACGCGAAGGACCGTCGGTTCTATCGGCAGATTCGACTGGCTCCTCGACGCCGAGAACTATGATATTGAAATCCGAGCTCATGGTTACGAACCGCATATTGCGGAAAGTTTTATCAGAGAAGACCGGCGCAATTTCCTCACGGTAGAATTGGAACCCGTCGATAGAGCCAGGATACACTTCCGCGCCAGCGACGAGGAAACGAATCAATGGATTCAGGCAGTTTTACAGTTAAGCAATGATTCCGGTTTTCAGCGTACTATAAACCTGTCGGAGATTGGAACCATCGTTAATCTGCCGTTGGGAGCGTATCGCGTTGAAGCGGTATCTGAAGGCTATGTTCCATACGTAACTGATTTAGAAGCAACCGAAGGCCGTTTTTACGAAATCGAATTCGAATCTGCGGAAACAGCGTATGATGAAGAGTTCAGCGAAATGCAAGTCTGGCAGCGGGGCGGCGTTAATCAGGATTGGGACGTCATCGAATATGAAAACAGATTCGTTTTAACCGAAAGCGAAAACGGAGCCTATCCGCCTGACGCTGCCGTCTGGCTTTTATTGGAAACCGGTTTGGAATTCGATTCGACGCGCAATACTGTGATGCGGCTTATCCACCGCCCCTATTTTGAACCAGGCGTCGATAGCGGCAAAGTTATCATCTGGGATTGGGAAAACAGGAACAACCAATTGGTAACGGCGGCGGCGTTCAGCAAGTTTCCGAGCGGTTGGGATACGACCTATATCGACTTGAATCGATTCAAGTCAGGCGAGCTGTGGATTCGTTTGATGGTTATTTCAGATGACGCCGTCGAAGAGGATGGCTGGCTGATCGATAGATTGACGGTTTTTCAGTCGAAACCGGTATCGGCTCCGCTGGTTGAAGAAAACACGCCTCGCGGCATAGAACTCAAGGCATTTCCTAATCCGACAAACGGTTTGGCGCTAATCTATTTTTATACGCCAGTCAGCCGGTTCGGAACGATAAAAATACTCGATTCTACCGGCAGGCTGGTCGAAACGCTATCAAAAGGCGTAGTGAAATCCGGCAATCATAAAATTCCGTTAAGTATTTCAAACTATACATCGGGAGTCTATTTCGTCAGATTTGAATCGGATAACATAATTAAAACGATTCCAATTAATCTGATCGAATAAGCCGCGTCCTTTTATTACTGGGAAAATAAAAAATTCTACCAGTAGGGCAGGCGTCTCTGCCTGCCTTCTCAACCTTGCAGGATCGCATTGGCAGGCAGGGACGCACTGGCAGGCAGGGACGCACTGGCAGGCAGGG
>CAZWOY010000544.1:0-2602 GCA_964635255.1 uncultured bacterium | reverse complement strand
CACCGGCGATCAGGTCATCGAGTGCCGCGTCTGGCACGAGGACGTCGAGGAGCGGGTTGCGTGGGAGGTCGCGGTCAATTCGGTCGTCTGGTGGTGGTGGCCTCACGAGCTTGCGTTCCGAGCGCCCTTGGATTCGACTGTCGATTTCTCGATCTTTCCGTTTAATGAGGAATCCGACTCGCTCGAATGTCTCTGGACGTTTGACGGCGAGGAACTGGATTTTGGGAATGATGTCGATATTCTCTTCAATGAAGTTGGGGTGCACGAGGTTGTCGCCTATGTGACCGAAGGGGTGGAAGCGGATACGGTTCGGTGGGGGGTGGAGGTTTATGATGCGGAACGAACAGCAGATTTCGCGGATTTCGCAGATTTGCCTTCGGAAGCGACGCTGTATGCTCCGTCGCCAAATCCGTTTAATGCGGTGGTTAATTTGAGGGTTTATTTACCGCAAATGAACGAAATATCTTTAAAAATATACGATTTAAATGGAAAGGAAGTATCCGAATTAACCGATAACACGTTCACCAGAGGAATCCATAGCTTTGTTTGGAATGCTGAGAGTTTTCCGGCCGGGCTTTATTTTTGTATATTTAAAACCAAAGGAACAACCAGCGTTAGGAAATTAATACTCGTAAAATAAATTTCGGTTTTCATAATACCTGACTGAAGAAAGTTCTATTTGACTGCCCCGGAAATTTTTGCCGGAGTAAGTTGACGGAAAGTATGGCAATAATATCTAACCGACCGATGAGAGACTTATTCCGCAGAGCTTGTGCTTTCGGTCGTGAATCCGCGCCTAATCGAAGCAATGGCTGAAACAGGCGTGGATATTAACCACAACCGCACTAAATCGTTTGAGGAATTCTTCAGTCGGAACGATCTTGATCTTGTGGGAACCGTCTGCGATCATGCAAAAGAATCTTGTCCAATGTTTAACGATCCGGTGAAACACATCCATCTCGACTTCGAAGCCCCGGCGCTTTACGTCAGCAAGCCCGATACAATCGCACTCCCAATTTTTAGAAAAATTCTGGATCAGATTAAAGAAACGACAATGAAAAAACTTAATGAAGAATTTTGAATTTCTAATCCAGTTTGTCACGCTTAATGAAACATTTTGGAGGATTTAGCTGTCTAAATTGAAAAAGATAGTTTTAATTCTTGTAAACCATACGGAGGAAAAATGGTAAGAACGTTTTTTTTAAAAGCAGGTCTGCCGATTTCACTGATCCTGACGTTATTATTGACATTTTCTTTGGCAAATCCGACTTTTGCCGGTGAAGATGAGCCGAAAAAGGCTTTTCTCGGAATCTATCCGGAGGATATGGACGATGATGACCGGGAAGCGTTAGACTTCAAGGGCGAAGGCATTCTGATTGAAAATGTCGTCGATGATGGTCCGGCAGAAGAAGCCGGTATCGAATCCGGCGATATCCTGATAGAGATCGAAGGAAATAAAATCGGCTCGACAAAGGATCTGCGCAAAGTCCTGAAAAAATACAAACCGAATGACACAGTCAAAGTAGTCATAATAAGGAATAACGGACAGAAAGACTACAAAGTTGCGCTTGGCGAGTCGCCGCAAATGATGAAGACCATCGAGATGGTCTATGATGATGACGGTGGATTTCTCGGCGTGGTATCGACAACTGTCGAAGACCAATTGGCGGATTATTTCAAGGTCGATCACGGCGTTTTAATCAAGGAAGTCGTCGAAGATACGCCTGCGGAAAAAGCCGGTTTAAGGGCGGGCGATGTGATCACAAAGATAAACGATCATGCGATTCATTCCGAAAGCGAGTTAAGCCAAATATTGCGGTCTTATGAACCGGAAACCGAGGTGGAGGTTCACTACGCCCGCGACCGGGATAAAAAGAAAGTGAAGGTCAAATTGGCAGAATCGTCACGTAATTATCATTTTGGAACCGGCTTCGAGTCATTTGATTTTAAAGGATTAGGCAAATCGATTCGCAAAATGATCGATGAACTGGACATTGAAATACATACCGAGGAGATGGAGAAAGAAATTGAGAAACTGAAAGAAGAACTGAAAGAGTTAAAGAAAGATATGAAAGAGCAGAAGAAAGAAATGAAGGACAAAGGATAGCGGCATTTTAATGCTTTAAGTATAAAGCATTTCCTTTTTCCATTGTCCCTGAGCAGAGTGTCAGAAAATACACAGCGAACGCCTGTCAGGCGTCCAATTACCTTAAGGGAGCGCCTGACAGGCTACCTCGCCGATAGTCTGCCAATGATAAGCAAGCGCCTGTCAGCCATCCGATTAAATTAAGGGATTGCCTGTCAGGCGTCCAAATATACTAAGGGATGGGCTGTCAGACGTCCAAATATACTAAGGGATTGCCTGTCAGGCGTCCTCGCCTGACAGGTTGCTAATTTGATTATAAAATTCATAACGCCAGACAGGGACGTTTGACGTCTGACGCCCATTATATCGAACATTCTGCTACGGGGGTTGGTAAATGTCAATTAGCATTTCGAGGAAAATCCTATTTCGCCAAAACCATTTTCCGAACCCGCCGAACGCCTTCAGCTTCCAAAACCGCAAAATACAACCCCGCCGGCGCATCCGATCCATCCCAAG
>CAZWOY010000543.1:0-2622 GCA_964635255.1 uncultured bacterium | reverse complement strand
AATGACACTTTTTTCTGCACGTAGTAATAACAAAATAGCAAATAACCGATAAATATTCAGCCAAAGCTGATTTAAGCGAGAAATTTTATTACTTTAATTGTAATTGCATTTGCCTCCGCCTTGCGGGCGATGACGGCAAACTACGACGTCTGGGGATTTATGGGAGTTTGGAGTAAAACAACACGACGGATTATGCGGCGCATAATACTAATATTTCTGCTGTCGTCGTTCTGCGGCGGCGATTCCGCGTCTTTCGCCCTCGTCAGCCAGGTCGCGCTGAGCGGCGGCGAGACGAAACTGTTCTTGCAGACGGTCGAGGCACGCTTGACCTCGATTATGAACTGCCTTGAGACGCGCGAATGGAGCTCGGTCGAGGATCATTTTACGCCGGATGGATTAAGCAGCCTCAGGGAGCTGATCGAACGCGCCGATTGCCGCAACGTTAATCCTCTGTACGAGGCTAAACTGATTCACCTGCCGCGGGGAGGCTTCGAAGCGCGGGAGTTTAAAGTCAGGATCGATCTGCAGGAAACGAAAGGCAACCCATACCAGTATCTTGTATTCGAACTGAACGACGCCGGCTTGGTTACGGATGCGAGGTTCTCTCTTGAAAAATGGCACGTCGAAGCGGTGTTGAAAAAGGGCGGCAAGCTTGAAGATGAACAGTACCGCCGCCGGATCCTCGAATTGCTGGAAATTTTCCGCACAGCCTACAACCGCAAGAACATCGACTTCCTGCGCAAGATTTACAGCGACGACGCCCTGATAATCGTCGGCAAAGTCCTGGAGGAAAAAGAAGACGCTCCGGACCTGCTGGACAAATCGAGCCTGTCCCGCGACCGCGTGGTTTTTATCAAGAAGAGTAAAAAGGAATACATTCGGTCTTTAGAGCGCGTCTTCGGCAAAAACGAGTTCATCAAAGTCAACTTCAAAGAGCTAAAAATCCGCCGCCACCCCAAGATCGAGCAAATGTACGGCGTAACCTTGCACCAGGACTGGAACACAACCAAATACTCCGACGAAGGCTACCTGTTCCTGATGATCGACTACCGCAACGAAGAAAAACCCTTGATTCACGTCCGCTCTTGGCAGCCGGACAAATTCCCGGATGGATCGGTGGTTGATATGGGGTATTTTGAGATGATTGATTAGGAGGGGGGATGGGCGTTAGTATCGGACAGTCTTGGTCGGCCCTTCATTACCTTTGGGGAAAATGTAGAGCGGATTCTTAATCCATCGATTCAAGCAGGACAGATACTCAAAATATCGTCAGCGGGAGCCCTAAAGCTCCCTCGCACCCTGCTCGACGAAGAAAGCAGGGGAAATTGTCTTACATTTAATATATTTTGGGATATTTTTTGTGTTTTGTCAAGAGATTTAAAATATTGATATAAAATATTCTTAAATATCCGATTTGCTTAACTATCAATTCCCTGACATCGATTTCTGTCCACCGACCTTAATAATAACGCTTAAATTCTTTTTAAAGAATTCAAACGATATGTCTATCTAAAGCTTTGTCGTTTTAAAAGTTATTCTAAGTTCTCAACCATTGACCGAACTTCTTCACCCAGTTCGCTTCGTGTAATGCTTCCAATTAAATTCACAACTTTTTCGAAAGCATTTCTTTCAGCTAACAATTGACCAACATAGCGATTTAAACTCAGACTGTTTTTCTCTGCTTCTACAACCAATTCCTTATGCAATCCTCTTGAAATGCGCAAGTTAAATTTTCCGCTGTACGCTGATAAATCCTCATCCTTCGGCATTGGAATTTCCATTCCGTTTTCCCAGAAATACTTAATCATATCCTTCCGGTTCAAATCGAGTTCCTTCAACGCTTCTTCAACCGTATCTTCCTCAACCGACATCGTGCCGAATCCAAAATCGGGATGCCAGGCGATGAACCGCCCCTCCTCGGTTTCCTTTAAGGAAACAGGATATTTCAAGTTTAAATATTCAGTAAGCTGCATTTTCTTCTAATCCTTCTTTTATCAGATGGATAGCGGTACAAACTCTTATTAGAACCGATTTATCCACCATCGGTTTACTCTTACTGCCTTTAGAATGGCTTTGAGGAATATCGAAAACGCCGTTTTGAAATTCCCTTAGATTCAATTCTTTCAGAACCGGATGAAAACAAATCAGATTATGTGAACCTTTCCTTTTCGCTTCTGTAACTGTACAACCGATAAGTTCACACATTTTTCGCAATATCCTTTGCTCGAATTCACCGGGCAGCTTTCTTCTTTTCTTTACAACATCGAGGCAGATTGTGTTGTAAAACATGAGGAACTTCTTCTCAAAATCCAAATGACGCCTCCTTACTTATAGTACTAATATTGGTACTGATTTGTCAAGTTTACACAAAACATATTGCAATATTACTTAAAATCATACTAAATCGCAATATTACTATGTGCATTAAATAGTGTACATAGGCTTTGATGCGCATAATCCATACCTCGTTCCCACGCTTCTGCGTGGGAACGAGGTAAACATCCGTCAGAAAATCAAGCAATAGAACCAAATTATCATTGCCGGTTTGAATCAAATCCACTTTTGGCGGATTATTAATAAGCGCATAAAATAGTTTTATCTTTTGGGAGATCAGTTGTTTTG
>CAZWOY010000542.1:0-2628 GCA_964635255.1 uncultured bacterium | reverse complement strand
AAATAGAAGCCTGAAAGTTGCTTTATCACTTGGCTTTGAGGGTTTTCGGTCAGGCACTATATAATACTATTGCTGTTCCCAATTTCGACGATTATGCAAAAAAGGCCGCAGACGCCGGCGGAGTCCTGATTACCGACAAAATGGCAATTCCAGGCGTTGGATATTTTGCCTATTTCAGGGATCCCGAAGGCAATGTTCTGGGGATTATGGAGATGCGCGAGGATGCTAAATAGCGAACCGAGATAAAAAGATCCAGTTTGAATAAATCCTGCAGTAGGTCAAACGATTGAGTTCGACCTACTGTTTTCTTTAATAAGGCGCCTGAGGCATAATTCTATCTACAGAACGCCTTTGAGGAGCTCGCCGTGTGCGACCGGAGCTTCTGAAGTAACTTTGCCTTCATTGGTAACTATTATCCTTACATTGGGTCCGCGGTAAATCCACTCGCCGGTTACATCGTTAAATTCAAATTCCATCGGTTCGCTGAGTGGAATATCGTGGACTTCCTCATGAGAACCCAATTGCTGCATTTTACGGATTTTGATCGCATTCGGTTCAAACTGGTATTCCCATAAACCGTCTTTCATTTCTATTTCCCAATGTGAAGAATATAGATAATCTACCACTTCTTCCGATTTTTCAAAATCGCTAGTTTTATCGCATCCCAATAAAAAGAATGCGGTTACTGCAGCCAAGAACAGAACAAATGCTGATTTCATATCCCCTCCTTACAGAAACTGAATTCCTCAGAAGTCAGTTTCAGGCTATTTTCTTTAAATCCGAATTTACTTACTAACCAATGTAATTTAGATTGTTTTTTTTGAAACTTCAATCCTCACAGAATAATAAATTATTTATCATTCAGACAAACTCGTTTCTTCAATTTAAATAATAAATATACTTTCGATTGAAAATATAAATAGCTTGACAACTATTGTTCACTGGCTATATTACTAAAAATAGAACCTTGGAATTATCGCATTGAGTGCGCGCTTCAGCGCGTACCGGGCGCCTCATGCGCGCTGAAGCGCGCACTCAATGTGATTAAGCCAGCTGTTTTCATGTTCCGTGGCAGGGAGTCGGCGAGGCAAGCGGCAAATCGCTGCTTCACCTGCAGCGCCATTTCGGATTGAGTACATTGGCGTTTGCGCGAATGGGAGCGAAATTGTAACTGCGATCCTGAACGCTGGTTTAAAGCTTGAATATCTTAAGGAAATTCCTTATGTACCGGATAACAGCTTCGCATTCCTGGAAGAAAGAGAATCGGAACGCTACTATCTTAATGGAGTTGAAAACGATCTGCCTTTAGTGTTCGCATTAAAGGCGGTTTTAGATAAAAACAAGCCTCCGGCATAAATAGAATTGACGGCAAGTTTAACAAGAGGATATCGATGGATATTCCTGAAGGAAAAAAGATTGCCGAATTTGCTGAAGCAGTGCGGCAATCCACGCTCAAAAGACTGCGTAAAACACCTGAAGGATACGAGAATTGGAGTCCCTATCCGGACGTCAGATCTTTTAGCCAAATTGCTCAACATCTAATCGACGCGGATAAATGGCTGTTCAGGATGCTCGATAGAGCCGGACTTAAGGAGATAATCGACCGCGTCGGGCACATCGAAGTGGATGAATATGAAGATTATCTGAACCTATTGGCAGAGTTAGAAGCAACGGGCGAAACAAAAATTAAGTTTTTAGAGAAAATGGATGAAAGCCGATTGGTTAAGTTGATTTTTGATCCGAAATTTGGCAAAGGCGCAACCGGATGGTGGATGATCATGCGCGGAAACATCGATCACGAAATCCACCATCGCGGTCAGGTTGCAGTCTTTCTGCGGTTGCTCAACCACGCTATTCTCGACATGACGGGAGTAGATCCGGAAATTGTCAAAATAGATATGGAACGGTAAACTTAGTTTGTTAAAAGTTTTTCTATCTCTGAAGTAATCTTCTCGCTTTTCGGTTTGGTTCTGGTTGAAAAACGATTAACCACCTCGCCGCTTTGATCCAGCAAAAACTTGTTAAAGTTCCAGGTTATCTTCCCCGAATGGGGAGACTCCTTAGTCAGATATTTATACAGTGGATGGATTTTTTTACCGCTTACGCTGATTTTCTCCATCATCGGGAAAGTAACTCCATAATTGACGCTGCAGAATTCGGCGATTTCCTCATTCGATCCCGGTTCTTGATTCATGAAGTTATTAGCCGGAAACCCGATAATCACAAAATCGCGGTCTTTATATTGATCGTATAGTTCCTGCAAGCCAGCGTATTGAGGCGTGAAACCGCATTTACTGGCAGTGTTAACCAGTAAAACAGCCTTTCCTTTGAAATCTTCAAGCTTGGTTTCTTTTCCGTCTATCGTATTGAACGGAATTTTCAGATATTCCATCGAGGTTGTTTCCATCGTCTTACCCTCAGTTTGATCTGCTTCACTGAATTGGTTAAATCCTGACAAAGCCAACAGTAGAAAAGTAAGTATTATGTATCTCATTTTTCCCTCACTTTGACGTTTCTAAGGAAATACGAGTGAATCGGGGAGTTAATTAGCGTTGTGAGAGTTTCAGAATGGAAAGTAGGTCGAACACTCTTGTTCGACATTTTGCCCAAGGGCAGTATGTTGCCCAA
>CAZWOY010000541.1:0-2637 GCA_964635255.1 uncultured bacterium | reverse complement strand
ATCCCTTAGTAGGGCAGGCGTCTCTGCCTGCCGGTTCGTAATGTAGGAAACGCTGACAGGCAGAGACGCCTGCCGGTTCGTAATGTAGGAAACGCTGGCAGGCAGAGACGCCTGCCCTACTGAAATCATTTTATAACCTGAGTAATAAGTATGCATTCCCACGCTGGAGCGTGGGAACGAGTTTGTAAGATGTACACTATTTATAGCACATGGTAATAACTCAAGCAGGAACGTGTACATGGTCGTTAGATCGCTCAACAACGACGTCAGAAACTTATTTTAAACTCAGTTGTTCAACTTAAAAACAATTTTTACCAAAAGGATCCGTAGCGTCATGAACCGATATATAAATTTTAGCGCGCCGGTAATTGTAGGACTCGCGCTATTTTTGTCACTTTCCGCCCTTGCGCAGTTCGATTTCGATCCTATGCAAGATGTGGGGCTTAAAGTCGTTACTAAACCAGAGAAAATTAAGCCCGGCGGAACGGGAGAATTTATCGTTCGACTTGAACTGCCGGAAAATGTCCATATCACACATAGCGAATTTGGTTTTTTCTATATTGAAATGGATGAAACCGATAGCATTAAGTGGTTGGAACCCATTTTTCCCAAGCGTGTAACTCACGATGGCGATGAAGTTTACAGGGGTAATGTACGATTGACTGTTCCCTTTGAAATTGATAAAAACCTTCAAGCGGGCGATCAGATAAATGTAACCGGCGCCGTAGGATATCAGATTTGCACTGAAGTGGAACCGATTTATTGCTCGCCTCCGGTAGATAGGCCTTTTACAGGCACAATCACTATCGGCTCGGCGTCGGCTGATTCTGACGCAGAAGATGCGAAATCCACCGGAGTAATCGAAGATCGATCAGGCGGCTCAATTGAAAATCGCGCAATGCGCGCTCTGGAATCCGGATCCTGGCTGGCTCTGCTTTGGATTTTTCTGGGCGGGGTGGCGTTGAGTTTTACTCCATGCGTTTATCCGATTATACCGATAACCATCGCTTTTATCGGCGGACGATCCGGCGGAAACAAATTGAAAGGTCTTTCCTTATCGTTAGTGTTCGTTCTTGGTTTAGGCATTGTTTATTCGATATTAGGCGTCGTCGCAGCAGCTACGGGGGATGTATTCGGATTAAGCGCGCAAAATCCCTGGGTGATCGGTTTTGTGACAATTGTGTTTCTGGCAATGGGAGCCGGTATGTTAGGGGCGTTCGAAATGAGCCTGCCATCGTCTTTTCAATCGAAGCTCGCTTCGCAGAAACGGTCGGGATATCTGGGCGCGCTTTTCGTTGGCGGAACAACCGGTTTGGTCGCCGCTCCGTGCGTCGGACCGGTACTGGTGGCGCTGTTAAGCTGGGTTTCATCGACCGGCAGCTTGTTTCTCGGGTTTATATACCTGTTCGTCTTTGCAATGGGTCTGGGCTTGCTGTTCGTCGTAATCGGCACATTTGCCGGAGCTTTAACGGTGCTGCCCAAAGCCGGAGGTTGGATGGAAAACGTAAAGAAAGTTTTCGGCGTAGTACTTATCGCGGCGGCGTTCTATTTCGGCAAGCCGATGCTGCCGGAAAAGATATATACATTACTGACAGGATTAGCGCTTCTGATGCTCGCCGGCATGCTCGGCGCATTTACGAAGTTAGCCGAGGATAGCGGACTTGGGAAAAAATTTGGACGCGCCGTTTCTGTATTTGTGCTTATAGCCGGCATATTCTACACTCTGTTAGGTTTTTTAAGATTTGAAGGTATGGAATCGATCATCGGTGGAAATATTTACAACGCTTCGCTTGCAAATGAAAAGAGCGAGGCATTAAGTTCAGACGAACACTCCAGCATAAACTGGATAAAAGACGACGTCGATGCAGCTTTTCAGCTTGCTCAGGAAACGAACAAACCTGTGATGATAGATTTCTGGGCGGAATGGTGCGCCGCCTGCAAAGAACTTGATCATAAAACATTCAGCCAACCCGAAATTTACAAATTTGTGAATCGGGATTTTATCGCGCTGAAAATCGATGGCACCGAGATAACCGATGAAGTGAAGCAAGTCTGGAAAAAATTTGGCGTTAAAGGACTTCCAACGGTTGTATTTATGGATCCGGACGGAAAGGAAATCGACAGGTTCGAGGCTTTCAGAACGGTTGAGGAAGTCCTGCCGTTTTTGCAAAAAGCAAGTAAATAGTTTTACAATACAACTTAGAAATAAGGAGGAATAATGGCGGGAATGATAAAGATTGGCGACGACCAATTTGACGAGCGCGTAATAAACTCAGATCGATTGACGGTGGTGGATTTTGGAGCGGAGTGGTGCGGACCATGCAAGAAATTGCATCCGGTCATGGAAGAATTGGGCGAGGAATTCGGCGACTCAATAAATGTGTATAAAGTCGATGTCGGCGAATCGCCGCAGACTGCTATGAAGTTTGCAGTTACAAGTGTACCGCAGCTCCTGTTTTTTAAGGACGGCGCCGTTAAAGAAACAGTCGTGGGATTGCTGCCGAAAAGTAAGATTATCGAAAAAATTGAACAATATTTGTGATATTTTAGGTTTGATTATTATGAAAAAGTCAAATTTAAAATTACTGCTATGTGCATAAAATAGTCGCCATCTCACGGAATCCGCTTGATGAGGAA
>CAZWOY010000540.1:0-2662 GCA_964635255.1 uncultured bacterium | reverse complement strand
ACCTCATATTGTTAAGTATGCGTTCCCACGCAGGAGCGTGGGAACGAGTTGGTAAGTCTCACCACCCCCAAAACAATTTAACAATTTAACAATTTAACAATTTAACAATTTAACAATTTAACAATTTAACATATCCATGATCCTATCCTAATATAACCGCCCAATCCACTGTTCACTTCTCCGTCAAAACCCAAATCCCGTCCCAATCATCCGGCGGAGGATTATCGATAAATTCCTGGCAGCGCCTGGCGTAAACTACCGAAGGGGAATCGTCCGGGCAAATTTTAAGCGCACGGTTGAAGACCTCCAAAGCCTGTTCGAATTTCATTTTGCGGTAGAGCTTTAATCCCTCCTTGAACAATTCGACCGCCTGCAATTTCTCCGCGCTCAATTCATGTTCATGTTCGGCTAACAATTCATAAACTTCCACGCCCAGTTTCTTGCCTTTGACCTGAATGATATCGAGCGGTCTGGTTGCGAAGCTGTCTTTGACTTCTTTGTATGTTTCCGGTCCGATCATTATGAAGGTGCCATAGCCCTTGTTCGCGCCCTCCAATCGGCTTGACAGGTTGACGGCGTCGCCCATGACCGTGTAGTCGAAGACGTCCTCCGAACCCATGTTGCCTAAGATCATGTCGCCTGTGTTGACGCCTACGCGGCTGTAAAGCTCGTCCCTGCCTTCCTCTTTCCATTTGACGCGCATTTCCTTCAGCTTGTTCTGCATCCCCAGCGCGGCGCGGCAGCATCTTGCGGCGTGGTCTTCGTAATAGACCGGAGCGCCGAATTCAGCCATAATCAAGTCGCCTTCGTATTTGTCGATGATGCCGTCGTTATCGAGGATGACGTTGGTCATAGCGGTCAGATATTCGTAGAGCAATGCGACCAGCTCCTCCGGCTGTAGTTTTTCCGAAACGGTCGTAAAGCCTCGAATATCGGTAAACAACACCGACATCCTGCGCCGTTCGCCGCCTAATTTAAGCATTTCGGGATGTGCCTGCAACTGGTCGATCACGGCAGGCGGGACATAGTGTCCGAACATGCCCTTAAGCTGCGCTTTCTCGCGCTGAGTCAATATTACGCTGTAGGCAAGATTCGTGGGATAACCGATGATTACCGACGTCATTAAGGGAACCTGATGCAGCCATAATCCCGATTTTTCGAATAACATCCAGGCGGCGAAAGTAATCAAACCCAAGATGAGAATCACTCCGATCAGTCCGATCCATTTACCGATTTTCCGCTCCAGTAAATACGATGCCAGGCTTAATAGAACCGTACCGATAATAATCCATAACTCATTGATTTTCCTTATGAAATCATTCTGAAAAAACATTTCCAATGCATGAGCGTGAACCTCGACTCCCGGCGTCTTGCGCTTGTCGCCGTAAGTAAAAAACGGAGTAAATTTGTTATCCTGCAGGTCTTCCGCGGAAGCGCCTATGAAAACGATTTTATCCTTGAACGGGCTGTCTTCCATCAAATCGACCGCTCCGGCTTCTTTGAGAATTTCAAGCTCCTCAGGCGATAGACCTCCCAGGAGATCGTCGAAATCATAGGCTCCGGAAACAACGTCGATCAGTGAATAGGTAGGAAAAGTTCCTGCGGGACCAAAATAGTTTAGCAGAGTTGAGTTCGGGTGATAAGTCGGAATATCGAGATAACCGAAAATAAAATCTTTATCCTCGTTATATAGTGCGTTTATCGGAAGTTTCCATCCTGATTCAACCGCTAAAGCAACCATCGAAAGCGAGTAATATATCGAATCGCGCGATTGAAAATAGAAAGGATACTGCCTTAGTATCCCGTCCGGATCGATCAGATCATTCGCCATTCCCCACGGCGTTCCGGGATGCGCAATCGTTTGCGAAGGTCGAACGACGTCAGTCAGGGGTTCCTTTATATGCGATTGAAACCGGTATTCAAGTTTTCCTACCAGAACCACATTGCCGGCTTCTTTGATCGTCTGATAAAGGATAGAATCGGAAACCGGATTTATTCCCACACTCGTTAATTGAATATCGAAAACGATGCGCTTCGCGCCTAACCTGTTTAGTTTCCTTATAAGTGTTGCGTAATGTTTGCGATCGAACGGAAACGAGAGGCTGTCCGCGGTAGGTTGATCGATTACGACCAGCGCGATATCGGAATCCGAAACTGATTTTGGTCCTCTGAGCTGGAAGTTGAAATCATAAAGCGTTAGTTCTATTTCATGAAAGAAATCCTGAAATGAGACCACATAAGCGGCGGCGGCGACGGCGAGGATGATAATGAAGCTGCTGAATCGCGACGCGATGGAAGACGCGCTTTTCGATTTCGGTTTTTTCATAGTCTAAAAGTAGTTATTTATCTTCTATTTTACAAGATATGAATTAAAAGGATAGGATTCAGAAGCAGGATTGCGCGGTGATTCCATTGTTAAATTGTTAAATTGTTAAATTGTTAAATTGTTTGTTTCTGGTTTTACAGTCAGAAACGCTGTCACTTCATTTAACCCTGGAGCGACTGCGATTCCGGTTTTAATCAGATATCTTTAGTATGATTGTTTTCATGAATTGCTGGGAAAATACCAAAAAATACATACTGTAAGCAAGAACTTGATCTCTTATCATTACTGGGAAAATAAAAATTTCCACCGGTAGGGCAGGCGTCTCTGCCTGCCTTC
>CAZWOY010000539.1:0-2663 GCA_964635255.1 uncultured bacterium | reverse complement strand
GATCGACCAAAGTCCACTCATACTCAAGCTCGATGTTTTCGAGCGCCGCCATATCAAGGATGAAATCCTGCGATCCGCCTCTTTGGACAATCAGATTCAGGCTGTCCGGACTATAGCCGGCAATGAAATATTCGCATACATTAGCATACCATCTGACAGAATCAGCTAATTCACCGTCGGAAACTTCGCATTTAATTGTCTTTTCGCCAAGTTCTTCAAATACTCGCATCATCGACGTATCGGTGGAAACTGTATCTTGATCCAATGTCCAAATGTAAAGGAGCGAGTCATCTTGTAAATCCATTACATCGACGTCGAATAAAACGGAATCATTTAGAAGGACGTTAAATTCCATTTCCATAGGCGTGGCGCTTATTATGGAAGGCGCGGAACGCAGTGGAATAATTTTTACTAAATAACCGCTTCTTACATCTCTATCCTCAAAATAGCCTCCGCCCGCCGTTAAAGTGAATCCAATTCTATCTTTAATTACAGAATAATAAGTATTTCCCGAACTACACCAAGCGTCATTTCGAATCCAATCAAGGTTGCCATTTAAGTCTGTTTTTATGAGAAAACTCGTTTCATCCATTTCTGAACCTGTTATCAGAAATCCATCATCGAGCATCTGAGCTACGCACAATCCAGTTGAATATCTCCTATTATCTTCTAATTGCAAAACTCTATCCCAAATTCTATTTCCATTCGCATCGACGCGCAGCAACCATGGATTATCATTCTGATTTTCATCCAATAATTGTCCACACATTGCAAATCCATCATTCCGGCATGAAATCAGACTTCTTATTCCGCCTCGATATTCTCTATCCCAAATTATCTCTCCATTTTCATCAACCTTTATTAATTTGCTAGCGCCGGCGAATAGATAGCCGTCATCAGTTTCGCGGATTGTCATGATGCGCATTCTTTCATATTCTTGTTCCCAGATTGCGTTGCCGTCAGCGTCGATCTTGACTGCAAAACCAAATGGGATTATTTCTCCCCCGGCGAGTATTTCTCCGCTTTTTAATTCGATAACAGCACGGCATTCGCCATATTCACCATCTCCAAATTCCGACCACCATACTTGCTCGCCGTTATTATCGACTTTGGTTACTGTAAAATTGCGATTTCTGTCCCTGACAGCATAACCTCCAATTGCGAAGCCCCGGTCGTCCAGTTCGATGAGTGAATAACCCACGCAATTAGCAGTATTTTCGTCTTCAGGATGATATACTCGCTGCCAAATAACGTCGCCTGTCGAAGTCAGGTTTAAAAGCCAAATTCCATAAAGAACTTGATTGTTGTTCCCGAATGCATCTGCTGCTCTTCCAGTTAGGGCATAACCACCGTCTAATGTATTGTAAACGTCGTAAAATTCACTATGGTATTCATCGTTGAAATTGTAAAACCTTACAAAATCGTTGTTCGGTTGTGAAATTAGAATCTTAAAAATAAGTAAAAACGCAAATATAAAATAACCACTTTTTTTTAAAGAAATCATATTAGTTCCTCCTTAACAATAGCATTCTGTCAAGACAGGATGCTATTGCGCTGTGAATCGAATTCTGATCTATTCAGTCTTCTTCAACGGTAATCGTCATGTTATTTGACGATGGCGGTTGATCTGGCGTTGGATCAAAGCTTGTAGGATTTAATGGCGATAGATTCTGATCCCAAATAAACACTACCCAAGAAGTAACGTCATCGTAACTAAATGGAAAATTCGAGTCTGTCACATACTCGCCGGGATCGTCCTCTATGCAGGTTTCGTTCCAATCCAATTCCTGCTGAAGAACGGGATGGAAATAAGTTACTGAAACTTCAACATCGATCCCATTTACGTTTTCAACCGGGTCTTCGAGCTCATCTTCTAAATATACAGTATAAGTTATTTCTGCATTGCAGATATTTACTGCGCAGAAAAAAAAACATAACTGCAATTAGAACTAATGAAAATTTGTTCATGGTGTTCTCCTGAAATTAAAACTTGCACTTTGTGTGCATATATTTTAAATTTGGAGGTATAGGAGTGCATCTAACAAAGACACACTCACTATACTGTTGAGAGGACGCGCTTCAGAATTGTAAAAGTTTTATGAGGCGCGCCTCTCGCTATTTATGCTATACCGCGCCACATCCACAAACCGCTTCAATATCCCCATTTCCTTATTTTTGGATTACAATTTGGCTGCAATACGATTGTTCGCGTTAATAGCATTTTCTTCCTGAGAACGATTTGAAGAGCTTGCGCCACAGCGGAGTATTCTAAAGGATAAAGTTTATGGTCGGGGCGGACCGCGCTCGGGGAATAGAGCTATTCCCGGATCCGCATCTGTCGGATTGTTTTCGTACTTTGCCAACCCCGGATTCCTCGAATCCAGGCTACGTTGGTCTTTTCGACTTATGTAAGTTATGCATAGCATGTTTTTACAGTTTTAAAACGAAAACTGAATTGGCGCAAGCAAATCAAAGCAAGAATACCTTGTGAGCTACAATCTATAAGGTATTGCAAGTTTTCGCAAGCATCGATGCAAACTATTTTTTATGTTGAAAAAAAAACATCGACTTACTGCATAACGCCACTCAAACTAAGACCTACTTGACAATCGCCATCTTCCGAACCCGCCTGACGCCATCAGCCTCCAAAACCGCAAAATACA
>CAZWOY010000538.1:0-2667 GCA_964635255.1 uncultured bacterium | reverse complement strand
CGCTCGAATGTCTCTGGACGATTGACGGCGAGGAACTGGATTTTGGGAATGATATCGATATTCTCTTCAACGAAGTTGGGATGCATGAGGTTGTCGCTTATGTGACTGAAGGGGTGGAGGCGGATACGATTCGGTGGAGGGTGGAGGTTTATGATGCGGAGCGAACAGCAGATTTCGTGGATTGCGCAGATTTGCCCACGGAAGCGACGTTATATGCTCCTTCGCCTAATCCGTTTAATGCGGTTGTTAATCTGAAATTCTATCTGCCCTATGCTCAGAATGTTTCGCTGCGGGTTTATGACGTCCATGGGCGGGAAATGTTGGAATGTTGTCGTGATGTAATGTTGGAAGGGGGGCATGCGTTTTCGTGGGATGGGAGTGAAGCTCCGGCGGGGTTGTATTTTGCGGTTTTGGACGCTGGCAGGGAGAGGCGGATACGGAAGATGGTTTTGGCAAAGTAGAGAAGTGAAGAAGGGATTGTTCCTGTATCGCGTTTCTCAATGAAGACTGAAATAATCCGGATCACGACCATTGAGTGCGCGCTTCAGCGTGAATCAGACGCCCGGCGCGCGCTGAAGCGCACACTGAAATCTTTATAAACCAGCTATTTTCATTTTGTGCAGCAAAGTCCGCCTCATGAGCATTTCGCTTGAATAGCCTCAGAACCTCTCCTGCATTTTCAAACCTGTTATCCCTTGCATTGCAACTCATAATTTATTTCATTACCGCTTTGGAGTTAATCTGATTTTTAAACAGGCAGGCGATCATGCACGAAACATCCGCTGTAGTTCCACAGGCGGGAGGATGGACGCTTGGAGCGTTCATTGGCTACCTTCTGCTGATAATCATTATCGGAGTTTTTAGCAGCCGGTTTTCCTCAGCCGGCATGACAGAGTTTTTCTTAGCCGGACGGAAGCTCAACCGGTGGATTGTGGCGCTTTCCGCAGTCGTTTCCGGGCGCAGCGCCTGGCTGATGATCGGTTTCACCGGCATGGCGTACAAAATGGGCGCGTCGGCGCTGTGGGCTGCCGTGGGCTACATTACCGTCGAGCTTTTCCTGTTTCTGTTTTACGCCGGCCGGCTGAGACGGTTCAGCGAAGCCACCGATTCCATCACTCTGCCGGACTTCTATGCCGAACGATTCAATGACAAGGTCGGAAGCCTGCGAATCTTACTGACCATTATCATTTTGCTCTTCATGACGGCTTATGTCTCGGCGCAGTTCGTCGGCGGCGGAAAAACATTTTCGGCAAGTTTCGGCGTCGCACAGAATTCAGGAATGCTGATCACCGCAGCCATCGTCCTTATCTATACCCTGTTGGGAGGATTCTTAGCCGTCAGTCTGACAGATTTCCTTCAGGCGCTGTTCATGATTATCGGTCTGGTTATATTGCCTATAATCGCTTTTGGCGATAAAGGCGGATTTGCAGCCGCTATGATTGAATTAAAAAGCCTTGACGTCGGGATGGTCGATCCAATGGCGATTTCTATCGGAGCGCTAATCCACTTTGTCGGGATCGGATTAGGATCGCCGGGAAATCCACATATCCTCGTTCGATACATGTCCATCGACGATCCGAAACAATTGCGCGTTTCTGCCGTTGCCGGCACGTCCTGGAATATTGTCATGGCTGCCGGAGCGCTGTTTGTCGGCATGTTGGGCAGAGCCTATTTCCCAACAACAGAGACGATCCCCGGCGCGGACGTAGAACATATCTATCCGATCCTCGCGCAGATGCACCTCCATCCGATTCTGTTCGGCGTGGTCATCGCCTCCATCTTCGCCGCGATTATGTCCACAGCGGATTCGCAGTTATTGGTAGCCGCTTCGAGCGTGGTTCACGATATCTACGAAAAAATACTGAAAAAAGGTCACGACGTCTCTCAGCGAACCCTTGTGTTCTACAGCAGAATCATCGTTTTCATCCTCGTACTGTTAGCGGTCGGATTTGGCGCAGTGGCGTCGAAACTAGTCTTCTGGCTCGTATTGTTCGCCTGGGCGGGATTAGGCGCGTCGATAGGACCAACCTCGATTCTGGCGCTGTTCTGGAAACGCACGACCAAAGCAGGCGTTATGGCGGGACTAATCGCCGGAACGGTAACGACGATCGTCTGGTATTACATACCCGCGTTGAAAGGATTCATTTACGAACTGATCCCGGCGTTCATCATCGGGCTGTTAGCGACAATTTTCGTGAGTCTTGCCACCCAGCCGCCGGAGGATGCGGATGAAATGTTTTCAAAAATGAGCGGTTGATTCTATTGAGAATATTGCTGTTATCTTTGGTTTTACTCGCAACCGGTCAACATCTCAAGGCGGGCGGCGATGATAATTCCAAAAGAAACGTTATCGTCGCGCCCTATATATCGGCTAACAGCGACGTTGGCGCAGAATTCGGCATTTACGCCGGCATATCCGATTATCCCAAACTGTTCGCCAACATGGGCGTTTCCCACTCGACGAAAAACTACACAAACTTTGAATTGACCGGGGAGAATAAAATTGATGGATTTCGCTTTTTATTTGAAACCCATTTAAGCCGGACTTTACGGAAAATCTACCCCAGCGAATCCGGCATACCGGACTATTGTGCGAAAGCGCTCGTGAATCGATTGGACCTGCAATCAGCATTCTTAAAGACGCTTAAGGACGGGCCGATAGACAAT
>CAZWOY010000537.1:0-2673 GCA_964635255.1 uncultured bacterium | reverse complement strand
AATGAGTCTATTTTCATGTTCCGTGGCGAAGCTCGCTTCATGAGCAATTACTGGGGAAATCAAAAATGCTCCACATAGCTCACCCGGATTTCCCTGCCAATGTCCGATCCTTTTCGCAGTTCCTCTTTCTGATTACTAAAAATGTCTCTAAAGATCACATCGACCGCCATTTGCTTAGCAAAACTCCACCTCACACCCGCGTGGAGAAAACCCCTGTTTTTCCCATGAGATTCTTCCCGGCCCTGATCGTTTATTCCGGCGGTATATTCCAAAACAAAGCCGATCTGGTAAGACGGACGATAATCGCACGCCGCCCAGAAATCCAACCGATGGTCGTCGCCTTCGACCGGATTCTGGTTTACGCCCAAATGCGCTCCGAATTCGCCCATCTGTCCCAAAGTAAAGTTTTTACCGCCTGTTGCGTAAAATCCTTTCGACTTATATAGATATTGCTCGGTGGAATCTATGTAAGCGCCGAATCCTTGATTCCAGAAGCCGACGGATAAAGCCGGCGTGGTAACAGTTTCGTCGAGGAACCTGAATTGAGCGAGAACTCCAGGTTGAGGATTCCAATCCGGCTGTCCATAACCAATGACTTTCGTACCGCCGTACGAAATGCCCAGCGTAAACTTCTCGAATAGTCCAACGTCGAATCCGAACAGTAATCCTCCATTCGGATAAGCGCGCAAGCCGAAATCATAGCTCAGATGTTCCGGACCTCCTGCGTTCGGACAATCGATTAACTTTTGGAGCGGTCGATAAGCCAAATCCTGCGCATCGAGCGTTTGCGCGATGAGAAGTAAAGCGATTAAGATTAAGACTGATTTTTTCATTTTTTATCCGAGGTTAAAAATTCAGCAATGAACGCCATCTCACAGTGGGTCGAACACTCTTGTTCGACATTTTGCCCAAGGGCAGTCATTCCAGCGAAAGCTGGAATGACTGCGTACGGAACGCTATTTTCCTAGTAATTGCTCATGAAGCGAGCTTCGCCACGCAATATGAAAATAGACTTATTTCCCGACGTAGGTCGCAACCCCCCTGTATCCCCCCTTCAGATAGAAGGGGGGAGATTAAGCGGTCTATTTTCCCAGTAATCACTCTTCAATAATCTCAACATTCGCTCGCGGCAGGACAATTTTATCGCCCTCCGCCAATTCAAGCTCGAGTACGCGCACTTTGGCTCCGGTTTCCAGTTCGCGCAGTTCCGTCGGGAGCGCAGTTACTTTGCCTAATTTACCAAAATATGGCTGCCGGATCACGCGGAGAGTATGTCCGATTTCCAAGCCTCCCGTTTCTTTGATCTCTCTTTTTCCAGTTTCGGATTGTTCAAGAGGAATAATGACTTCAGGTCTGATAACGCCGGCGCGGATTTGGGTGGCTCCTGAAACCGAAGCGTTTCTGCCATCGTGTTCCGTCAATAGATCAAACGTGCGGTGCGCCATAGAGATATTCCCGAATCCCTCCGTTAAAACCAGAGTTACGGCTAAATCCTCATGTCCTGTGATCGCAACGCCTTGCTCATATCCCAGAAATTTTTTTAAATTCAGGTTGTACATTCCCCCGACGACGATTGCCACAGCTCCGACTTCAGTGGCTTTATGATAGGCTTCAAGCTCAACCCTGCCGCCTCCGACGATAATGCAGTCTTTATGATCGGCGCTTATCATATCGGCTTTCAAAATATCGTCCGCCGAATTTACCGCGATTTTGATTTTGCCGTACCGTTCGCCGCCGATGCCGAAAATTCCCTGTATCAGCGTTCCGATAGTTTCCACGGATACGCCTTCCTGCGGGAAAATATTCTTCACGACGCCATCGATATAGGCGGAAATTTCGACCGGAATCGGCGGTTCGCGCAGTATGAGCTGTCCTGTGATAGGCGAAGCGCTTTCCAGAACGCCGCTTATGGGGGAATTCACTCTCGATTTGAACAAGCCGAAGAATGACTTGGACATTGCGACCGTTTCGTTTTTCTTGATCTTGTCGCCGACTTTTACCGTCAGGTGCTCTTCGATATCAGCCGGCACGACGCCCAATTGACCGGCGCAGTTCACCGGATGGGCATTGCCGGGCAGGTCTGTTTTGGCGACAATCTGTTTCGCTTCAACGCTGTCCCCCGTCTTAACGACCACCTCGCCCTTCAGCGGCAGCCGCCGTTCTTTAACGATGGTCGTCGATCGCGAAACGCGTAAACCGGGTGTGTACGAATGAGCCATAACGCCTCTGTTAACGAATTATCTTAACGCTCAACCGGAAAGACTGCGCCTTTCACCAAGCGGGTCGAACACTCTTGTTCGACATTTTGCCCAAGGGCAGTATGTTGCCCAAAGGCAGTATGTTGTCCAAAGGCAGTCATTCCAGCGAAAGCTGGAATCCATGCCGGTTCTGGCGCTTGCGTTGAAGGAAGATGGATTTCAGCATTCGCTGGAATGACTGCATACGGAACGTTATTTCCCAGAAAATATGTTAATATAATAACAAAATATCCGAATAAAAATCAATGGCTAATGCATGAAAATCCAAAACTAAAGCATTCTAATCTGATTCAGGTGGCGAATGCGTTCTGAAGTGAATTGGAAAGTTGTTTTTTGGGTTATTAATAAGCGCATAAAATAGTTTTATTTTTGGGGAGATCAGTTGTTTTGCTAACATTAGCGCAATACCGGCATT
>CAZWOY010000536.1:0-2674 GCA_964635255.1 uncultured bacterium | reverse complement strand
CCAAAGCGCGGCCTATCGCATCGGGCGTCGATCTGATCAGCTCGCCTTCATACCAAACCGGATTGGAACTCGTAATGCCTTTAAGCTGCTTTACTATCGCTCGAGGATCGACGCCGGCGCGCAACGCAAGTGAAATCAGCCTGCCGATCGCCTCCGACTGCGCATAAGCGTTGCCGCCGGACTTGCCGATAGAGGCAAACACTTCACACAAGCCATATTCGTCTTCATTGATTGTTATGTAAAGCGATCCCTCGCCGGTTACAATCTGTTCCGTATAACCCCTGGTTATCTTAGGTCTCTGGCGAGGTTTCAAGTTAGGACGCGGCGATCGATCGGCAACCTGCGTTTTTGGAGGAACGGAAGCAGTCTGTTCAGTATTTAGATCTTGCTTAATAGACGTTTTCAGGCTTTCCGCATTTTGTTCGGCTTCGGCTGCAAGTGACATTTTCTCTTTCTCTTTTTCAAGTTTTTCCGCCAGTTTGTTCCCGACATTCATAACCTGTACATCCCGGCTGCCGTCACGGTAAACCGTGATACCTTTGCATTTCAATTTCCACGCGAGCAGGTAGGCGGATTTGATATCGTAAATTGTGGCGCTGTTTGGGAAATTGATAGTTTTTGAAACGGCATTGTCGGTATATTCCTGAAAAGCCGCCTGCATCCTGATATGCCATTCCGGAGGTATATCATGAGATGTAACGAAAACCCGCGCAATTTCGTCGGGTATTTCATCGAGTTCGCTTAAATGCGCGCCTTCATTAATCTGTTCCATCAATTCCTTGCTGTACCAGCCTTGATTTTTAGCTTTTTCTTCCAACCGGTTGTTTATGTACAGCAATCTGTCATCATCCATCACTCTTTTAACATATACCAGCGCGAAATTCGGTTCGATTCCGCCTGAAGTGTCGCATATCATTGAAATCGTGCCGGTAGGCGCAATAGTCGTAACCGTTGAATTCCTAGTCGGATAATCGAACGCGGAACCGACCCAGTTTGGAAATGGTCCGCGTTTTTGCGCTAATTCATCGGACATTTTTCGAGCTTCGGCATGGATAAATTTCATCGCCTCCCGGCCCGTATTTACAGCTTCCTCCGAGTCATAAGGAATATCGAGCGCATAGAGCATGTCTGCAAAACCCATTAGCCCCAATCCGATTCGACGGTTGCCTTGGGTCATTTTCTTTATTTCTTCGATCGGAAATTTATTCAGATCGACGATATTGTCCAGAAAGCGTATTCCGAGTCTCACGGTTTTCCTGAGTTTGTCCCAGTCGATTTCGTTATCGTCTGTTAGCATATTGTTCAGGTTTATCGAACCGAGGTTGCACGATTCATAAGGCAGCAGCGGTTGCTCGCCGCAGGGATTGGTCGCTTCGACGGCGCCGAGGTGAGGCGTCTTTTCATGCCGGTTGATCTCGTCGATAAAGATCATTCCCGGATCGCCGTTCAGCCATGTATTCTCGGCGATTAAGTCGAAAATCTCACGCGCATTTTCACGTTTCACCGCCTTTTTGGAGTTCGGTTGAACCAGATCGTACTCGTCGCCGTTTTCGACGGCTTTCATGAATTTATCGGTTATGGCGACGGAAATGTTAAAATTCGTGATCGAAACCATATCGCTCTTGCACGTGATAAAGCTCCTGATATCCGGGTGATCGACGCGCAATATGCCCATGTTGGCGCCGCGCCGCGTGCCGCCCTGCTTAATGGTTTCGGTCGCCGCGTTAAACACGGTCATAAAAGAAATAGGACCGGAAGCGACTCCGCCGGTGGTGTTCACCGGCGCCGACTTAGGCCGGATCCGTGAAAAACTGAATCCGGTTCCGCCGCCGCTTTTATGTACAAGCGCCGCATTTTTCACAGCCTCGAAAATGCCTTCCATCGAATCTTCCACCGGCAGCACAAAACATGCCGCCAACTGTCCTAATTCCCTACCGGCGTTCATGAGCGTCGGGCTATTGGGCATAAAATCGAGATTTGCCATCATGTTGTAAAATTTTCGCGCCATGACCAGTGCATCAACTTTCTGGTCGTAGCGAATTTCGTTGTCGGCGATAAAGCGCGCTACTCTCCAAAAGAGATCGCTCGGCGTTTCGAGAACGTTCCCTTTATTGTCCTTTTTTAAATAACGTTTTTTGAGTACGCGAACGGCGTTTTCAGACAA
Source organism: uncultured bacterium (assembly GCA_964635255.1). GTDB lineage: Bacteria > Electryoneota > AABM5-125-24 > Hatepunaeales > Hatepunaeaceae > CAZWOY01. Next base: position 510 of record CAZWOY010000536.1, on the reverse strand, counting down.
CTGAGGCGAAATTAAATCGTTGGGACATTTTTCCGGAAGAGTGGATTTTCCATTTCCCTTTGAATTGTCCGATTGTGAATCTGAACTATCGTGAATATTCATGAGCTCTGAATATTTTTTTTCTGATCTTACTTTATGTTGAAGTGCGGATTCAAATTGTTCCGGCATAGGTCTCCTTAAAAGATACGAGGTTTACAAATCATTGAGTTTCTTTAACCGGTCGGCAGTTCAAAGAAGCATTCTGGTATCGGCGCGAGGAAAAATATAAATTTATTCAGACTTCATGTCAAGTGTGATCCAGGTCAAAAACGCTAAATATTGTGTGTACATTTGTTCAACATACAACGAGTAGTTGTATAAGACTTGAAATAAAATTGAGTTAGAAAGTTGGTCCGGGTGTTTAAATAAGGTTTAAGAAATTTTGTATTTTTTTTCGTTCGTTTTAAATATCGCAATTTTAATCGAGGCTCAATTGTCTTAACTTAAGATATATTAGCTAAATATTGGAAT
>CAZWOY010000535.1:0-2706 GCA_964635255.1 uncultured bacterium | reverse complement strand
CCTTGTTTAGTAAAGTATGCATTCCCACGCGGGAGCGTGGGAACGAGTTTGTAATAATTACACTATTTATCATACATAGTAATAATACCGACTTGTACCGATAGTCTTGCGAGGGAATGCAAAATGCTAAGTACTTGTTATATAACATTATACTGCGGAATAATATGAAAATATTCTGAAACTGTTTTATAAATCGCTTGTGTTTGGGAATAATTTTTATTATTATGTGAATCATAAAGATTTTCAATTCGGAAAAGGCGACCGGAGAGTCGGGAATCGAAGCGCTGTTTTCCAGATAATGCTTCAATTGAATTCCTATTCCGGACATAAAGACAATCCAGCGCTACCGCCCGGATTTGGCAGAATATAAGGTTCAACCGCGCCCTAATGCGGCTGTGCCTGCGCTTTCTATCATAGGACTTCTTAACTAATTTCTAAAGCGCAAGTTGAAACTAAATCAGAGATTGCAAGCAACGAAAGAAACGATTTAAAAGATAGTTCATTTAGCGAGGAGAGGCTGTAAAGCCGATGTTGAAAGATGCGATGGCTAAAGATTTTAATTAATATTTCTACGGGAATCCTCTGCAGCCCGGATTCTCAGAATCCGGAGGAGGTTAATTCCACACGAAACCAGACCAAACCGGATCCGGGAATAGCTCTATTCCCCGAGCGCGGTCCGACTTGATCATGGGTTTTATCCTTTTGAATACTCCGCTGTGGCGCAAGCTCTTCAAATCGTTCTCAGGAAGAAAATGCTATTAACGCGAACAATCGTATTGCAGCCAAATTGTAATCCAAAAATAAGGAAATGGGAATATTGAAGCGATTTGTGGATGTGGCTCGGTATAGCATAAATAGCGAGAGGCGCGCTTCATAAATTTTCACAACTCCAAAGCGCGTCCTCTCAACGGTACAGTGAGTGCGTCTTTGTTAGATACACTCCTGTACCTTTCAGTTTACAGAAGTTTGCGGTTTGAAAGCAAGCTTCAAGACAATGGAGGTAAAAATGAAAGGTAGAATTTTCCTTTCAGTGATCGGGATTCTATTCATGATCGCTCTCATTATTCCGGCAAATGTTTTTGCTTGGACGCACCGCTGTCTAATTGAGGATGAAAACGGACTTCCGGTTCAGGGAGTGGAAGTCACTTTTATCGTTCAAACGGGCTTAAATCAGTGGGAAGAAGATCCACAAGAATCAGGTGCAAATGGAATCGTCGAGACTGATTTGCAAGAACATAGTTCTGCAACAGAATGGGAAATGGAATTGGAGAGTTCTGTAACTCCAGTAAATCCGGCGACCTCACTGTGGGAGCTAGACTATATGCAAGAAGGAAACGACGTTGAGTGGACTGTTGAACCATAATAATTTGAAAACAGCGTCAAATTGCAATTTGACGCTGTTAATTATTTTAAATTTTTGGAGTAAAAGATTATGAACAGACCTTTTACTGCATTTATTTTGCTTATATTGGCAACCACATACATGTCTTACGCCCAACCCAGAATCCAATGGGCGAGAACTTACGGTGGCAGAGGCGATCCGTTGAACGATATTTTTCTCACGAATGACGGAAATTTCGCACTGTGCGGCAGCGACCACGAAGTCGGCGCAAGGGATAACGCATGGCTTTTGCTGGTCGATGGAGAATCTCTGGAACCCATTTTTAACAATACTTATGGAGACGTCGGCGCATTTCACGTTTTATATAGTTTAGTGGAAACCGATGATGGAGGGTTCTTTTCCGGCGGCTACGACAGCAGAGCCAGAGGAGGCAATTTTATGGGGCTGAGAGTGGATGCGGACGGAGAAGAAATATGGCGGGAAACTTATGGTGGTGAAAGAAGGGACGCCTGTAAGGCGGTAATCGAATTAAAGAGCGGAAATTTTCTCATGGCAGGTTATACACGATCGTTTGGCGATGGAGGCAGCGACGGGTATTTAGTAGAAATAGACGGTGAGGGAGAATTGATTTGGTCAGATAATTATGATGTACAAGGAACATCTGACGCCCTACAATCTTTGCGAGAAGCAGATGATGGGTATTTGGCTGCTGGAAGGAGCAATCGTGAAGGTTGGTTGATAAAAACAGATGAAGAAGGAGAGCTAATATGGTCGAATTTATATAGGTCTGAAGGTTTTGAAGATAATTATCTTGAATCATTCAATACGATTACTTCATGCGATGGAGGATATTTATTGGCAGGCATGAGTGAGGCTAGAAATCTTAATGGAAATAGAATCGGAAGAATTTGGGCGGTTAAAGTAGATCCGGATGGTGAAATAATATGGCAAAATATTTATGATATTGGAGAGCCGGGAACTCCAAAAACTGCCAATTGTACGATAGAAGACGTCGATGGTGGATTTGTTCTGGTTGGTGAACTTGAAACAGGCGAGGAAATGCATCAACAAGGCGGATCGATAGCGCTAAAAATAAGCGAAGTTGGCGATTATCAATGGCACTATTATTTTCCATACGGAGGGGATATAATAGGAGCGGAAAGACTAAATAGCGCAGTTATAGCTCCCGACGGTGGAATAGTAACGGCTGGTGAAGGACATGACGGTAATATTGAAAGAGGTGGATTGCTGTTAAAAGTCGTCCCAGCCGTATCCGCGCCAGTAATCCTTGAAAAAAGTCCCGAATATACCGAGTTCGACGTCTTGGTTGGAGACACGGTTGATTTCAACGTGTACGCCGTAGA
>CAZWOY010000534.1:0-2709 GCA_964635255.1 uncultured bacterium | reverse complement strand
CAGACAGTTTTATACTGACATATTAGATAAGTATTCCGGCGTTAGTGAAATATCATTAAAGTCAATTGAAGAAATAAAAAAATCTGGAAGAACTGAAGAATTTTGGCTTGCGGAATATACAATTTCTACGGTTTTGTATATTTTTAAAGAGTGTTTTGAAAATTTATATACAATTGCATTAGAGTTATTTACCAGCATCTTTCCAACAGTAAAAGATATAAAATTTGAACCATTTCCAATTAATAACATCTCAAGCAGAATAAAAGAAAATAGCGTCATTCCGGATTTATACATCAAAGAGAGAAACGTAAAAGAATGGATATCCATTCGCAGTCTATCCTCAGGAATGCAGAAAGTATTGCTGATTATTACCGACGTTCTTTCATTGCCGGATGACTGTATTTATATAATCGACGAATACGAAAACTCTTTAGGCGTTAATGCAATCGATTTTCTTCCGCAATTTTTATTTGAATATGGAGGCAATAATCAATTTCTAATTACAACCCACCATCCTTATTTAATCAACAGCATGCCAATAGAAAACTGGTTGATATTTAATCGCAAGGGCAGCCAGGTTAGGATTCGCTCGGGAAAAGAATTCAAAGACAGGTTTGGGAAAAGCAAACAGAAAGCATTTATCCAATTAATCAATGAACCGTTTTATTATGAAGGAGTGGCATGAATATATATCTGGTTGTGGAAGGATTCTGCGAGCGAGAAGTATATCCAAAATGGGCAAAATATCTGAATCCTCGTTTGAAAGTTGTTCAGTATATTGATGAAGTCGAAGAGAACCACATTTATATCGTTTCAGGAGGAGGCTATCCGGGATATTACGAAATAATCGAAAATGCGATTAGCGATGTTTGTGAAAACGATAAATTCGATAAACTCGTTATTGCAATAGACTCAGAAAAAATGACTTATGAAGACAAAAAGGATGAAATAGAACTCTTAATCAAGAATATCGGCGCAGCCATAAATTATGAGATAATAGTGCAGCATTTCTGCATCGAAACCTGGGCGTTGGGAAACCGCGCAATCGTAAACAGACATTCGGCAAATTCAAAGGTTTTGCAATATCGAGAAATACATGATGTATTAACCAAAGATCCTGCAGAAATGCCGGATCATCCTGCAGAATCTCTTAATCGAGCCCAATTCGCCGAGCGCTATCTTAGGACGCTGCTAAATGACAAATACCGTAATTTGACTTATAACAAAAGAAACCCCAAACCGCTGCTCAACCGAAAATACTTCGACCGCGTCGTCTCGCGATTTACGGAAACAGGACATATCGCAAGTTTTGAAGATTTTCTGAATGCTTTCCAAATCGCTTCTCCGAAATAAATAAACATTTTGAAAATTTCAAAAAGCTCACGATCGAATTAATCTTTTGACGGATACTTTTGTATGAGTTAGAATAGTAATTACCAAATTTATTTCATAAAAACAAAAGTGTGATAGCCAATTTAAAAATACTTAAAGATTGAAAATTGCCTATTTTACTGTTAGCTTGGTAAATTACTTGAAAGCGTCAAAAAAAGTTAAACCAGGCTGGATGTAAACTTATTTTTATGCACAGGCTAAGTTTTAAAAAATTGAAAATACCGGCGGTTCTAATCCTGATTGCATTTCTGTCCTTACAATTGACGGGCTGCATTACTCAAGATGCCTCGATGGGAACTGAAGGATCGATTGTGATCGCGGCGGATGAATTCGACCAGCCGATTATACGTCCGGCTGTTGAAAGGACGTTTGGCAAGACTATTTATACTCCGCAGCCGGAATCGTATTTTTCGATAGACTGGATGGACGCCGATAAGTTATCGAATAAAACCGCTTCGCCGTTAATCTTATTAGCTTCATCGCTGGAAGGCGACGGTCCGACGACGCGTCTCATTCGCAAAATGTTAGCGCCGGATGCGCTTAAAGGCGTGGAATTGGGAGATTATGTTGTCTTTCGGCGCCGCGATCCGTGGGCCGCTCCGCAGCTTTTACTGATTCTCGCCGGCGAGAATAGATTCGAACTCGGAAAAAATGCTGAAGAATGGGCTGATTCGCTCTTTAACTGGGCGCATGAATTTGAGATTAAACGACTGCAGAAAAAAATATTCAGACGGGGCGAACAGAAGGACCTTTCAGCGGAATTGATAGAAAAATACGGATTCAATATTCGCATTCAGCACGATTACATTACCGCTCAAGAGAATGACAGCCTGCAATTTGTCCGGCTCATCAGGCACATCCCGGAACGCTGGATAATGGTTCATTGGGGCGTTCGGGAGGCGGGAGAAAAGTTGAATGCGGATTTTATTTTTAAACGTAGAAAGAAGCTGGGCGCGGCGTTCCTCGATCCGGTGGAAACATATAATGAGCGATGGACTGGGCGAAAGAGAATCTTCAAAGGAAACGAGGCTGTGGAGGTAAACGGCATTTGGGCAACCGTAGGTCCGACAGGCGGCGGACCGTTCTATAGCATTGGAATTCTGGATTCGGCTAACGATAAATATTATCTGATCGACGGCGCAGTATTCGCTCCGGGTGAAAAGAAATCGCCGTATATCTGGCAGTTGAGGGCTATACTGGAGACATTTAAGCTTTAGAATCATTTATGCCGGTACGCCGGCATGAATGATTCCTAAGAAAATAGAACCTCTAGTAGGGCAGGCGTCCCTGCCTGCCAAATACGCTGTAGAAAGGCAG
>CAZWOY010000533.1:0-2711 GCA_964635255.1 uncultured bacterium | reverse complement strand
CAGCGCGCATGAGGCGCCCGGTACGCGCTGAAGCGCGCACTCAATGTGATAATTCCAAGGTTTTATATTCCCAAATTGCGCGATGCGCTTATGAATTGATCCGTAACATATTCTCAAAAACAGAACCGGCAGGAATCTTGTTCATCAAGAACCTGCCGGAATTCAGACTTGCTTTGTTACTGACTTATTTCACAAGCGTACTCTTAACAATCTTCACCCGCCTATCTGATTCAAGCCGGATCAGGTAGATTCCGGATGGCAGATCCTGTGCATTCCAGATTACCTGATGATAGCCTGTGGATGGAACGCCGGAATAGATCCTTGCGGCTTCTCTTCCTCGCAGGTCGTAAGCTTTCAAAGTCGTGTGGGCTGATCGGTCGGCGCCGAAAACGATTTTAGTGGTTGAGTTGAACGGATTCGGGTGCAGCGAGTGAATTGTGAATTCGACCGGGATACCCGCCAAAGGATCGTTCAACAGGTTCGGCGGCTTTAATCTGAATGTAAATCGTTCGTCGGATTCGACCAGGTCTTCGCCCGATTCGACAACCGTCCACCAGGTGAAAGGCTCCGCAGGATCGTATTCCCACGCCAAAGTATCGACGTCAACCATCAGCGTCGTATCTTGAAGAACGATGCTGACGCTGTCTTCGCCTGATTTGATCCAGAAATAATAACTCAACGTGTCGTCGTGGTTATGCTCGACAGACTCCTCCCAGATAAACTCCACCGCGGTCGAATCCAGCGTATCGTTGTTGGCAGGCGCCAGAAGTCCGAACGCTTCGGGCGGCATTGCGCCGATGACGTCCAGATCCACAAAAATGCGACCTCTGCCGCTGTCGGCGTTATGCTGGAAAAATAACTCGCCCTGGAACAGCGTGTCGGGCAGCCCTTCCGAGATCAGGGTTAAAACAAAATCTTCGCTCTCGCCCGTTTCCAGCCTGCCGGAGTCGGCTTCGACATACTCGTCGTTGCGGATGGCGTCGAGTTGAAACCAGTCTTTCCGCGCTTCCATCTGCCAGATATCGATCCTGTCTCCGCCGTCTCGATTCGAAGCGCTGGAGACGCCGGCGAACACCCAGCTATAAACGTCGAACTGGTTGGTAAAACATCCGCCCTCCGGGCTGCCGTTAATTTCATGAACCAACGTAGCCACGTGCATCGTATCGTTCGTTTCCGGATCGATTTTATGCAGCATCGTAAGGTTTGTCTCCCGGTCTTTATGATAAACATACAAAGGATGTCCGTCCGGATCTTCTGTCCAATAGATCAGACTATAGATCCTGAGATCCTGCCGGTCGATTTCGAGGCTGTCGATTCTCTCGCCTTCGCGCGTATAGGCAATTGGATCGGTCGTAATGCTTGACAGCCATATTGCTTCGCGATCAGGATCGAAAGCAATGTTCGTAGTCGGATTGTAGTCCGATTCCCAGCGCGTCATCACTTCGCCTTCCAATGTAAAACCATAAACGGAATCGTCGATGGCTCCCCACAGCAGTTCACCGTCCCAGGTCAGGTCTCGAATGCCGCGGTTGTCTTCCCTTGGCTGGGGGAAAGTATCGACCAGGGCGCCTTCCCGGTCGAACTTATAAATCATCGGCATTTCGTCGCCGGCGCCGGAAACGTAGAAATGGTGATTGATGAATACGACGGCTTGAATGCGAGTGTCTTCGACGTCCTCGCCCACGTAATACGACCGTCGAAATTCCCACGGCTCGGCGTTGGCGTCGCCCAACAGCCTCCGTTCAACCTTCCAGTTCATCGGACCGTTGCCGGTGTTTTCCAATGAAAACCTCATTTTCGCTTCGAGTCCGGGATCGAGCATCCTTGTCAGCCTGTAAGTCGAAGGCGTAAATTCCGGGTGAAGCAGATCGAAATTGACTTCCAGTTCTTCTTCTTCTCCAACCAACAGCGCAAATTTTGTCGAATCATTGTATCCCTGCTTAATACATGTCAGATCAAACTCTATTTCGGCGAGAGCGTCGTCGATTCTCCAGTTGCCTTCCGCATCCGAAATGCCGGTAAAACCATGCTGCGTCGTAATGATCGCTCCTTCGACCGGACTGGCGTCCTCATGATCCCGAACGACTCCGTACAAATCGCCGGCTCGATAGCGGGGCGAGGTCGAAAACAGCAGCGCTCTTTCGTCCTCAATCGGCGCGGATGTAACCGGGCGGCGGTTGTTGAAGGTATAGCTTATGCCGGTTGTGCCGTCCGGGCTTGAAATTCCGATGGATGCATAAGGAACATACCGCGCCTCGAAATTGATGTTGGTTTGATCGTTTGTCAACGCCATCGCCGGAGCGACGACAATCAGTGCGAGAGCCAGTAAAAAAACGACAACCTTGACCATTGTGAAACCTCGTTAAAAAAAACCGAATCAGCCTGACGTAACCGTGCTGATGCTGTAACCTGATAAAAAACAGTAAACAGTAGGTCGAACACTCTTGTTCGACATTCTGCCCGGGGGCAGTATGTTGCCCAAGGGCAGTCATTCCAGCGAAAGCTGGAATCCATGCCGATTCTGGCATCAACGTCGAAGGAAGATAGATTCCAGCTTTCGCTGGAATGACTGCGTAGGGAGCGTTTTTTTTCCAGTAATGACTGCGTTGGGAACGTTTTTTTCCCAGGAATTGCTCATGAAACAAGCTTCACCACAGAACATGAAAATAGACTCATTTTCCGACGTAAGTCGCAACCCCCCTGTATCCCCC
>CAZWOY010000532.1:0-2716 GCA_964635255.1 uncultured bacterium | reverse complement strand
TTAAGTATGCATTCCCACGCTGGAGCGTGGGAACGAGTCGGTCATTTGTACACTATATTATTGCACATTGTAATATTAAATCTCTGCGCTTTTTTGTCTCTTAAAGTGAATATCGGTCGGGGAGACAGGATTTGAACCTGCGACCCCCTGCTCCCAAAGCAGGTGCGCTTCCGGACTGCGCCACTCCCCGTATGTGCGCTTATGCTAAACTTACTATTTTAAAGTTCTTTTACCTAAAAAACAAGGTACGGCGCAGTTAATCAGCGCAGCAGGATAACTTTTCTCATCTCCTCCGCATTTGCCGATGTCAGCTTTATGAAGTAAACCCCGGAAGCTAAATTAACGGCGTTGTAGGTTGCAGCATGGCTCCCTGCGGATCTAAAGCCGCTGGATATGCAGTCTATATTTCTTCCTTTGGTGTCGTAAATCGAAAGCGTCGTTTCCGAAGCCTCGATAAGACGGTATGAAATCTTGATCTCGCCGTTAAATGGATTTGGATGCGCATTATAAATACCGAAACCGGATGGAGTCAAGTTCGAAGAACGGACTTCTATAACTGAAAATTCATCCGTCCGATATTGAATCGCGGTACCAAAGCTATCCCCGTATGAATCATGGATCACGCTAATCTCAGGAACAGATTCGGCGTCATCTTTCCACAGGCGAAAAGTTAAGTTCACACCGGCAAGCGCTCCATCCAATTCAGCCGTTGTCGGATCGTCTCCCCAAACGGCGAATCCTGTGGTTTTGCAGTTTTCTAAATTAACCGATCCCACACATAAGCCGTTCGATGTGAAAACGCCAAGTTCCGCTCCATCCCCTAATATATCAACGGTATTTACCAGAATGCTCATGCTTGCGCCGGATCTCCTGCCGGGGACATAATGCACAGGCGGCGTCATGTTCGATTCTGAATTACAGGCAAAATTCACATTTTCTTCCGTATTCCACACGAGTTCGACCGCTTCGGAGACTTTTATTTTATAACCCTGCCCTCGTTCAAGCGGTTCCAGATTGCCCCATTCGTATTCGTGGAGGTAAAACCTGCCGAAAGCGTCTTTAACCAGTATCAACCGGTCTAATATATTCTCGCAGGCAACGACAACGTCCACAGGCTGTTCCGGGAAATAGGCGGCTATGGTATAGCCTTCCGCCAACTCTATCGGCTGGTCTTCAGGTACGAACTCGCCCAGTATGCGCAGCGAATCTTCCTGCTCCAGTTTTATCTGGTAGCCGTTTTCCGGAATCCAGGCGGGAATGTTATTAAAGTTTTCAGCCGGCCAATAAAACCGGCCGCGGTAATCCTTGATGATTATTAGATTGTCGTCGTCGGTTAACTGGTCGCAAATATTGACAATATCATCATCGAAAGGCTCAATCGGAGCCGAGATCATATTCCAGCCATCGACCATTTCGATCAGGAATCCCGCCATCCCGTCTCCGAAAAGATCGACGCTGACTTCCTCGTTCTCTTCGTCGTTGCTGGTTATGGTCAAGGCTCCCTCGTAATTCCCCTCCTCTTCCGGCGTGAAAGTTACCCGTATGTTTATCCCATCATCCGGCTCAAGTATGATGTTACCGTCATTATCGACCGTAAACGCCTCATTGTCGGAAACAATCGATTCGATTTCAAGGTCCTCTTCGCCGACGTTGCGGATATTTAATATCATTTCGTTAGACATGCCGACGCCGGTTGGTCCGAAATCAAGCTCATCGTCGCCAACCAATATTTCAGGGCGCTGCGGTTCCTGCGAAAAATGGAGCGCCCCCATATCGGCGCGGGTTTCATCGGGATCCTCAGGACTGTCAGGATCGCCTCTGTCGATACAAGGGGATTTTGTGTTGTCGTTTTGGGGAAAATTTTCCCAAGTAATATGAAAATCGCCATCATCTTCATCGGCAAATAACGGATCGACGATAATGTTTCCCTGCCCGTTGACGTCCTGCCCGTCGCGCAAACATGAATAGGTTGCGGTCATCCTGTCTTCGGCGTATTGATCCGGCACGTTTCCCCAAAATATACTGTTAATTATCGTGGGATTTACGTTGTCGCCGAACGCGTGAATGCCCCCGTTTCCATCGACGGCTTCATTGCCGGAAACCGTAATGTTTAATAAGAGCGGTTGGGATCCGACGCGGCAGTATATTCCCCCGCCTCGATTTTCCGCTTCGCATTCGGTAATGATGCAATGATCCACAGTTGGCTGCGATTCGCTGATATATAAACCGGCGCCGTAACTTGTAAATCCGTTGATAATCGTGAATCCGGTCAGCCTGCAGCTTCTCGGCTCGCCGTTTTCGAATGAAACCGCTCGCCCCTCACGCTGGGCGTCGATTATCGTCTCGGTAATGTACCGGTCGTCTCCGGTTGTCAGGTAGAGACTTCCAACGACGATATCCCGGCCTCTAAAATCTACTTGACCGCGATAGACGCCCGGTTCGACAACGACTACGTCGCCGTCCCTGGTCGCCGCAATCGCCAGATCTATGTTTGCACGATCATCAGGCACGTACAGCGTATCGGCAATTGCTGCGGAGTAGGCTCCGGCAATAAATATAATTGCTAAAAATACACTCAGTTTTTTCATGTTTGTTACCTGTTCGGTTCTTTGGTTCAAAACAACTTACTGGGAAAACAAAAAAATTCCACCGGTAGGGCAGGCGTCCCTGCCTGCCTTCTCAACCCTGCAGGATCGCATTGGCAGGCAGGGACGCC
>CAZWOY010000531.1:0-2721 GCA_964635255.1 uncultured bacterium | reverse complement strand
GCCCCCGTCTGCAAGATGACGCCATATTATATCAAACCGCAAGAGCTTGCAGACGAGGGCGTCTGCAAGCTCTCCATTGAAGCTCTCCATTGAAGCTCTCCATTGCTTTTCTCTGCGCTCTCTGTGGCAAGTCCTTATTTCACCAGAACCAACTTTCGCGTCAAAATCTTACTTTCCGCCTGCAGTTTCAGCAGATAGACTCCCGCCGGCAGTTTCCTGCCGTTGACGCTCATTTTGTGAATACCTGCGGGCTTGCGTCCAGCGTATATTCGATCCACCAGAACGCCTTTCGTGTCGTACACTGCCAGGTCGATTGCGGCGGCGTCCGGCAGCCGGAAGCTGAATTGCGTCTGGTCGTTGAATGGATTGGGAACCGGATTCGACAGCGCGATCTCGCGCGGAACCTCGCCGACCACGATCAGTTCCGACCAATAGGACTTGCCGTCTATGACCGTTTCTATTTTGTAGTAAAGCGCAGATTCCCGCGGAGCTTCCGTATCCATGAATGACGCCGTGAACAAAGGCGAATCGTTCACTCTTACAAACGAACCATTCGGGGCGGCCGATCGGTACACATTATAGATCATCGATTCGGTTACGCCTGTAACCGTCCAACTTAAAAGAACACCCTCCGGCGCAGCCTCGGCATTGATCGACGCATAAACCGGCTGGCGCACTTCGTTTTCGGGCGGATCGTATTCTGTCCATGGCGTGAGGATCCCATATTCGATACTGAGCTCGATGATGCGTTCGATGATTTCGCGATCTTCGCCGTTTATTTCCATCCACAGTATCCAATAGTCGATTACGCTCTTCGCCCACATGCGCGGTACAAACTCGCCGGTTGTGTCCTCTTCGGCAAACTCCATATCCTCGAAGGTCAGAGTGGTGTCTCCTCCCGGAGCATAGCCGGATAAAGTCACGTCAAACTCTCCGAAACTTTCGTATCTGCCGAAAATATAGATCTGCTTGCCCGCCGCCAGATCCTGCAGGTCGCGAGGATAAACTTCATCCAATTCTAAACCTTCCTCATATCCAACCACCGGATTAATCAGCGCCGGGGTCGAAATGTAACGGTAGAACTCTTCAACCACCTCATCGATGTGGGCTTCCTCCGGATCGATAATTTCCGATATTCCACGATTTTGATCGGAGAGCGCCGCTAAGAAATGTTCATCGACGTCTCCTCCGACGCCGAAGGAATATATTCGCGCGTCCTGAACATTGGCGTCCGCGACTCGCTGCAGGATTTCATTAGGCTGGCGTGTCGGACCGGCGGTTGGAATCCCATCAGTCGCAAAGATTACTTGATTTGCGGCGTTCTCGCCCATTTCCTGTTCGATCGCGGTTGTGAGAGCGTCGCAAATGTTTGTACCGCCGTTAGCGTCGATGTTCCTGACAAACTGCCGCGCTCGCAATATATTTTCCTGCGTTGCCGGAATCATCTCTTCGGCAAGCTCATCGACGTTGTAGGAAAAAGTCATAAGATTAAAATGATCGGTCGGCAACAGGTGATCGAAGCAGCATAGTATGGCGCTGCGCGCCTGCATAATTTTTTCTCCGCTCATACTGCCGGAACGGTCGAGGACGAAGGTAAAGTATTTTTCAACTTGTTCCTCCTCTTGAATAATGCCCGGTTCGATAACGAGCATAAAAAAGCCCGGTTCATCGAGATCAGTTCGGTGAGTATAAAGCCAGGCGCCGATATCCTCTTGATTGAATCTAACAGTTAGAACCCAATCCTCTTGAGGATTTACATTTTCAAGATTCAGGTCAACATCCGCCATAAAATCATTGAAAAGGTTAATTGAAGCCTCTTCACTATAGGTGTTGGACGTGACGCCCAAAATTCCTCGCTGCGCCTCAATTGATACCTCGATATTGACAGTGTCGATCTCGTCCGCTATCCAGTCGCCGCAGCAGAGCGGGTACATCATCTCCACATTTTCAAAATCATAGGGCAGCAATTGGGCGTAGCGGATCTGGACTGCAAAATATCCCGGCGGAGCTTCCAGAGGGATGGAAAAAGGATTAGCGCCCAGGAATTCCGCTAAATCCTCGTTGCCGCCGACGCCGCCGCCCGGTCCTCCCTGTTCGCCAGGGCGCAGACCATATTCGACGAACTTATCCCCTTCCCAGACTCCAAAACCGGTAACGCTCGCCGCAGGCGGCAGTCTAAAGTGATAGGATGCGCGCGCTGTATCGTCCTGCTCGTTATAGAAACCGTTTTTCACAGTCGTAATAGCGACCTGTTCATGAATAACTACCGATACATCGACGCATTCCAGCGGGAAAATGACGTCATCGCCGTAATCCTGCGGGATTCTTAAAATTCCATCCGCGGATGCGATCGGCGATATCGCGAACACAATAAGTAAAACCAAGCTAAAGTTTAAAACCTGCCTGTTCATCTGAAACCTCCAATTAACATTTTTACTCTGTACAAAGCGTTCTATTTCAGTCTAATCTTGTCTAACGTTTTACGGTAAAATAGGAACTTCTACCGGTAGGGCAGGCGTCCCCGCCTGCCTTCGCAACCTTGCAGGGACGCGCTGGCAGGCAGGGACGCGCTGGCAGGCAGGGACGCGCTGGCAGGCAGGGACGCCTGCCCTACCAGAGAAGTATATTTTCATGCTGCGCGGCGAAGCTCGCTTCATGAGCAATTTCTGGGAAAATAACGCTCCCTTACGCAGTCATTCCAGCGAAAGCTGGAATCCATCT
>CAZWOY010000530.1:0-2726 GCA_964635255.1 uncultured bacterium | reverse complement strand
TACCAGAGAAGTTTATTTTCATGTTCCGTGGCGAAACTCGCTTCATGAGCAATTCGGGATTATGTTCCATTTATTCATACCTCAATGAAACTACAGGATTTAAAGTGGCGGCGCGATATGCGTACAAACCGGTCGTTGCCATTGCCAGCGCAAGTGTGATAAAGCTGGCTAAAATAAACACGGGAAAAGTAATCTCGGTTCGATAGGCAAAGTTCTTTAACCAGGCGTCGGCAATAAACCACATAATAATCCAGGCAATAAAATTGGCGAAAAGGATCCATTTTAAAAGATCTAATGTAAACAGACCAACAATTGATCCTACGCTCGCGCCAATCGATTTTCTTATCCCAATTTCTTTGATCCTCTGATCTACGGTGCAGACAACCAAGCCGATCAATCCTATACAAGCTATTAACAGCGCAAACAGAGCGAAAGGTTTAAGCAGGTTGCTCGTAACGTATTCGGTTGAATACATCCGCTCAATATCCTCATCAAGAAATGAGTATTCAAAGGGATAGCCCGGAAAAACGTCGTTCCATACTTTCTTGACGGTCAGAAGACGCCGGTCTAGATTCGAATCGGCTAATCTGACAAGAATTTTAGTGTAATATACCGCTTCTACCGTAAATACAAGCGGTTTTATCTTGTTATGCAGCGATTGAAAGTGAAAATCGCGCACAACGCCCACAATCGGTCCTTTTCGCTTAAACCAGTCAATACTCAACTCATATCCGATCGGATCTTTCAGCCCAAGTTCCTCTACCGCGGCTTGATTTACGATAAATGTACCCAGACTGTCCCTTCGATATTCCCGCGAAAAATTCCGGCCCTTGATTACTTCCATTTGAAGCGTTTCGATAAGATCGTAATCGACGCCGAAAACGGTCGCCGCCCATTTTTTTCCTTCCGGCAATTCGATCCCGAAATTATCGAATTCTTCTCCCGGCGTTTTGGACGCAATGCCGATGCTCTCAATTCCCGGATGTTTTAAGGCTTTATGTTTAAAAACTTCGCATTTTTCCTTCACATAGCCATCGGGAATGTGCAGAATAATATTGTTTATTATCTATTTATTATATTTTACTTTAAATACTGTACAAATGTACATTGAACATAATAATTCTTATTTTTATCGAACTTTCGCACTTTCTAACCTTCTAACTTTCTAACTGTTTAATTTTATAAAATATATATACTATATATATAGTACTATAGATTAGGAAATACGCCGCTTTTATTCTTGACAGGTAAAGCGCCGGATACAGACTGGTGAGGAAACCAAAAACAAACGCGCCCAGAAAAAAAATAAGAAACAAGTCAATATTGTTATTAATGCCGCCATAGTCTATTCCGGTAATATTCTGAAAAAGAGGCAAAGCGATTTCAACCAGAACCAGAGCGACTATTATTGCAAATAAGATCATAATCATGGATTCGCCAATGATCTGTTTCATTATGTCAACCGAGTTCCCGCCGGCGATTTTTCGCACGCTTATTTCACGGGCTCTAACGGCGGCGAGCGCCGTTGTGAGGTTTATATAGTTAATTCCCGCCAATAGTAAGATAAATATCCCGATTGGAATAAAGATCAGAATGTAGTAAATATTTCCTTGATTATAATTGTGCTGGTAGGTGATATGCGTCGATTTAAAATGAATGTCCTTGATGGGCTGTAAATACATTCGATGCCTGGCGCTGGGAGTATCGTTCAAGCGCTTCTGAAAAACGGTCTGAATCTGCTTTCAATTTCTGTTTGCGGCGTTTTATCCGCAAGCCTTATGTAGGTGGACAAACAGTCGATTTCCCAATTGTCCATCCAGGGATATGCTTTCTCGGCGACGTCGAAGGAAACCAACCCGGTCAACTGGAGATGTGAGTTATAAGGAAAGTTTTTCATAACGCCGGTAACCTTCAGCGGCAATTTATTGCCAAACTTAATCGTTTTGCCGACTGGATTGGCGTCGCCGAAGAATTTATTGGCGGTGCATTCATCGATAACCATACTGTTGGGATCGGTTAAAGCTTCCCCGGCATTGCCGTAAATTAAAGGTATCGTAAAGACGTCGAAAATCATCGAATCGACGAAAGCAAAATTCCTAAGGCTGAACATGCTGTCGCCAACCGTAAACATGCCCTTTATATCAAAAAGCCTGAGGCGCGTCATTGCCTTAACGGATGACAAATCGCTGAACAATGCAGGACCGACAGGACTTGAAGTGATCCCGATTTCACAAGTCTGCATATTTTCGAGTGTGTACTGCTGGTTCAGTCGATAAACATTCTCATAATTTTCATGGTATCGATCAAAAGAAAATTCATACCGCAAATACAGAGTTATCAGCATCGCCGCCGCAATACTAACAGAAAGCCCGAAAATATTTACCGCCCAGTAGTTTTTCCGCCTGAAAAAACCGGTAAAGACTATTTTAAAAAATGCGTATGCACCCCGAATTTGGTTCTAACAAAACAGCAAAGCTTTAAAAGTAGTTCGCTGTAGTATGAAATTACACTTTACTTGGGAAACCGTGCAAAATACTTACCAATAGATAACTTCTTGGTAAATATAATGTTTAATGCCGAATGTGCATACCTTTATGTTCATATAAGGGCAAGAGGCGTTCGGATTCGGACAAATTATTAAAAAAGGTAAAATTAATGGCGAGGTTAGCTCTTACTACTAAGCGCATAAAATAGGCGTCAATTCTAATAATCTGATGGAATGTGGA
>CAZWOY010000529.1:0-2734 GCA_964635255.1 uncultured bacterium | reverse complement strand
AAACTGGATTCACCCGATAGAATAAATCCATCGTCGTTAGTTTTCGCTAAACAATGGCAAGTCTGTAATCCATCGAAATCATAGTTTCTGTCCCATATTTGCCTGCCTTCATTATCCACTAAGACCAATCTAAAATCATCGCTGAGTTCATTGTTCATTTCATTTCTATAGCGCACTCCTCCTGCGAGTGCATAGCCATCCCGAACAGACACTAAAGACCGGGCAGGACCATCGCCGATATCGGAATGGTATGTTTGCGCCCATTCGATTTCTCCTTCGTTCCCTGCGTCGATATATATGAGGCTAAAATCGCCGCTTGCAATCCCAGCAAATAAATATCCTTCTTCGGCTCGCTCACGAATTGCATAGATACAGTTCATCGTTTCCGGTTCATAACTACTTTCCCAAATTACATTTCCATCTCCATCAACCATAATGGCGTATCCAGTGTCATCCATTGTTCCGCCAAATAAATACTCGCCGGCTTTGGTTTCGATAACGGCATGGCACTTACCGTCTCTGTCCCCGCCATATCGATTTTCCCAAATTAAATCGCCTTGATTGTCAACCTTTATTCCGATGAACCACTCCTCAGCTTGGAAACTTGCATACCCGCCAACGACAAAATCGCCGTTATCGGTATCGATTATGCTCATTCCCCTGTCCGAACGTCCTTGATTGAAGACGTCATAAGTATTTTGCCATTCAAGGTCGCCATTATCGCCGATTTTAACGATCCAAATGTCATGCCGCGGCGACAGCGAATCATCATCGACTTGAGTGTACGACCGTCCAGTCAAAATCAATCCGTTGTCTCTAACAGCGTAAATATCAAGAAAAAAATCAACATTCGGCTGAACGCCGAAATATCTTACCCAGGCGTTTCGCGGCTGTGCTATGGTTGAGAATTGGGATAAGAATATGCCAATTAAAACGAAAAACAGCATCTGGTTGAAATTCTTCATATTACCTCCATTTTGAAAATATTCCGGAGTCAAAATTTGACTCCGGAATATTTATTGTTCTATTGGGCTGGACTAACTTCCCAATCGAGGGTATTTTGTGAAGATGGCGGCGAGTGAAAACGATCATCTGGATCTTCGGGAATCCAATTCCAATTCCCAAGAGCCACCTCCCATTCATCTGCCCAATCGTCGATGGCTATTTTGTAGATACCATCTCCCTCGCTATCGGGTTCTACCCAACCTCCATCGTCGAAGTTAAATTCAATAAAAGCATTGGTTACTGGAATTTCTGCTCCGTTATCATCGTACCAAACGTAAACTTTATACGTTACTTGCGCCAATGCATTTCGATGAAGAGCGTGCAGACCAAGAACAATTATTCCAATCAAAAAGATCGAGGTCAGAATGATTGAAAATACTTTTCGAAACATTTTTCCTCCAAATGTTGCAAAGTTGACGATTTATTTGTACCTTGGAGGATGCAAACGGAATTACTTCCGCTTGCATCCTCAATCGAGTGACGCGCTCCTTACCATTTGCATCATTAGGAGCGCGTTCTTTTAGCCTTAGAGACTTCACCGAATCACAAAAACTTGCCTAACATTCCATCATCCTGAAAAGGACAGTCATCGCCGCCAAAATTTTGTTTTGAGCGATATTATTTTGTTGGGAACCGTTCTGCCGTTTCGCTTGCGCAGCGGAGTATTCTAAAGGATAAAGTCTATGGTCAGGGCGGACCGCGCTCGGGGAATAGAGCTATTCCCGTATCCGGGTCGGTCGGTTTTGGAATAGAGTTCTGCTGTTCTGGACTTATGCCGCTTAGTTTACTTTCGTTACACTTCGGCGCGCCCAGACTGCAGCGGTTGAAGAATATCTCAATTGAAAACTTTAGCCATAACATTTCTAAAATTCGGTTTTTCCGCCTCTCCTCGTAAAATGTGCAAACTTCTTTACTTAAACAACCGGTTCTAAAATAACCGATTTGCGTGTAAATCTCTGATTCGATCTTTAATCTGCGCTTTTGAAAACATTTGTAAGAATCCCTTTGATAGTAAGCGCAACATTGAACGATTTGCGAACGCGTCGTCGTTTGGTCGCAAACCTTTTATTTTGAACACAGCCGTACCGGCAGCGCGGGTTTTTAAAAAGTCCGGGTTAAAATTTAAGAAACATTATCCGGGAAACGGCATTGAAATTATCCCAACCGGTTATATTTCCCGGCGTCTGAAATACGATCTTACGATCGTGAGCATCCTTAGAAACCATTATAGCAAACTATTCAGCAAAAATCAACCTTTGCCAGCAGAATTCATCGGAAATACACAATGAAGTAAATGCAATATAAAAAAAACAGTCACTTAGCTTTCAATATTGTCTTTGAATCGAGATTGACATTCGCTTAAAATCGCTCACGCAGCATGAGCTGATGCACTCATCATGGATACTCATTTTATTTTGCCAAAACCATCTTCCGAACCTTTCTGACGCCTTCAGCCTCCAAAACCGCAAAATAAAGCCCCGCCGGAGCTTCACTCCCATCCCACGAAAACGCATGCCCCCCTTCCAACATTACATCACTACAACATTCCAACATTTCCCGCCCATGCACATCATAAACCCGCAGCGAAACATTCTGAGCATAGGGCAGATAGAATTTCAAATTAACCACCGCATTAAACGGATTAGGCGCGGGAGCATACAACGTCGCTTCCGTGGGCAAATCTGCGAAATCCGCGAAATCTGCTGTTCGCTCCGCATCATAAACCTCC
>CAZWOY010000528.1:0-2750 GCA_964635255.1 uncultured bacterium | reverse complement strand
ACTCAAGTTTCGCACTTTTCCGATCACACTTTAAACATTGCCTTTGCAAAACTGCACAGTAACGTAACTATTGTTTAAACAATGACTAACTATATTCCAAAAAACATCTCTATGGCGCATTATCAAGATTCTCCTTCAAATTACATCCAAATAATGTGCAAAAAAACATCCAGCAATCCTCGACAAACTTATCGTCAACTAAAATTCTTTTAAATTGCTCTAAAGGCTCTACGCCAAATACTTCTTCTAACTTTCGAAATATACTTAGCATAAACTGCCACAACCGGTCCGCTAAAGAAGACTCGAGCATCCGATCCTTTAATTCGGCAAATAGCGAACCTATCGTCTCATAAGAGTGTACACGCTTATAAAAGGAAAGCATCGTATAAAACATGAAACTGAGAGTGGTCTCCGCAATCTGTGCGTCGAAATCGTTCGACTGGCACTTGCCCAAATTCAATAACTGCTTGCATTCCTTGAATAGAACCTCGATCCCCCAACGAAGGCTGTAAATCTCCATCGCTTTGATATAACTTAACTTGCAATCTGTCGTGAGCAGCAATTGCCAGTGACCGCGATGCGAAAATCGCGAAAAGAACAGTTTGACTATGCCAACGCCTTTATGCTCAACTATAACCTCGACATAACACGAGTTAAGCTTGCGGCAGCGTTTCTTTCGCGGTTTCAGCAAACGGAGCAACTCATTGGCGCTGTAGGTGTCGCCATCGTAGATATAAAGCCGTTTGTCCCGGCGAATCATACCTAAAAAATGGATGGCGCCGCGCTTGATCTTGCGAATAGTGGCGATAAATTTCTCCGTCCCATACCAATTGTCAGCCAACAGGTACTCAGGAACAAAACCGTTCTTGGCTGCACGCTTGATGACTTCGAGCGCAGTTGTGATCTTATCCTGAAACAATTCTTTGTTGCGCTTGAAGCCGTTGCTTCGCGGTGAACGTTCTTTCTGAAAGCGCTGCTTCAATTGCTTTATGGTTAAGCCATAAGGACGTTTAGCATTTCTTCCGGTTTCGGCGTGCAGCGAAAAATCAAGCGGGAAAATGCTTTTGCCGTCGAAAAAACTGTACAGTTGGCATTTAAAGCCCAGAACCGGGAGCTTAAGAATATGGTCGAACACTTTCCCAATATTCTCGATCTTCCTGCCGGTTTTCCCCAATACCGTATCATCGATGACGCCGCAAACGGGTTTAGACGGCGCTTCATTCTTTGGAATCTGGCTTCGAAATTTTTTAGCGGTTGCATAGAGTAATTTGCGCCAGTTCAGATGTTCATTATTCAAAGTGCGGTAAAAGACGTCCTTTTGGGCTTGCGTTAGGTGAAAACTGCTGAGGATAAAGCCGCGCACAGTCTTGATCATCATGATCGGAAACAGCAGCAGTACGGTTAAAATGCTGCTTAGTTTGTATCCGCTTTGTTTTTGATAGCCCAGGCTCGAGCATAATTTTTTCATGTTGAAGCATTTAAAAATATCGAACAGCGTATCGCCGACGTTTTTCCCTTGCTTTTCAAAGATCGACTTTATTTCTTTAATTACAAGGATGTTTTCTTGGATATTCATGATTCCGGTTCCTTTTTGTACTTTTTGTTAACTAACGGTAAGATAACAAATTAGGAGCCGGAATCAACCTTTAAATCAGGTGAAAATAGTTGAATTTAAAGATGCGAAACTTCAGGTAGTAATATGTAATCCAGCCTGAGATTTTGAATCGGGAACGGCAGTCAAACGAACAATGGAGAGGAAAAAGTGTCTGCATCAGAACGTATCAAGCGCTGCAGCGAAGAGCTAAAACGCTTAAACCGGATTTTGGTTCGGTTGGATTTTTCGATAGATTTTTTCGAGAGGCCTTCTTTGCGCCTTTTTTGAGGGGTGTGGGGGAGGCGTTTTGCATTTAATTCTATTTGAGTTCGTAATAAAAATCAAGGTTTTAAAAATGCAGCAAAAGATTATTATTTTAGTTTTCATCCTTGCCAGCAGGTTGTTCGCCCATGATCCACCGGAGATCATTGCCATATTGACGGGTCAACAAGAAAATCAACCTGGATTCGGAGCAGATTTTTGCTGGATAGGTGACCAAAATGGCGATGGGTATGACGATCTTCTCGTAAATGATGATACTTTTCCTCGCGATTCACTAAGTAGAGTATATTTATATCATGGCGGCGAAGAATTACAGAATCAACCCGCCTTTGTTTTCCGATCTGCTGAAATTGGTTTAAATTTCGGTCGTCAATTGCTTTATTTCGGTGAAGTCATACCTGATACGCCGCCTCTTTTTGGATTTCTCTCTGTAATAAGAAGAGAGGATGCGATAATAAAAACCGAGTTGTTTGCAGGGGGCGAAGAATTAAATCCCAATCCTATTTTTTCGATGTCCGGCGTAAATTTTGAAAACGCTCCAAAAATTAGAGCGGGATATTTTAAACGGCCTTTTGACTTTAATGGGGATGGTATTAAAGATTTTTGTTTCAAACGCGACTTGCCGGGATATCAATTACTTCTTCAGGTTTCTTTCGGTGGAGCTGAATTTGACACCTTAAGTGACTGGAGTACTTTCGTAGGTAATAGTTTAGCTTATACATACGGATTAGACATTAATGGCGATAGTTATAGCGATATAGCACCTGCACACGCGAAATCGATTCTGTATATTACTCGCTATACTTAGGCGGCAGTCCCCCCGATACAATTCCCGCAGTTAGAATACGAAAGGAGGATTACCATTTAGGCGCGA
>CAZWOY010000527.1:0-2755 GCA_964635255.1 uncultured bacterium | reverse complement strand
TCATTGCGAGTCTGCCTTTAGCAGACGAAGCAATCTCCTGACGTCTTGATAGCGCCGGAAAAATTTCTTAATGGGAGTTCTTATTACTGCGTGCAGTAAAAAGTGTCATTGCGAGTCTGCCTTTAGCAGACGAAGCAATCTCCTGACGTCTTGATAGCGCCGGAAAAATTTCTTAATGGGAGTTCTTATTACTGCGTGCAGTAAAAAGTGTCATTGCGAGTCTGCCTTTAGCAGACGAAGCAATCTCCTGACGTCTTGATAGCGCTTGAAATTTCCAATACGGCCAATTTCGCAATATAACAACTATTTTATGCACGTAGTAGTAGTAGCAAATTTTTCTAAGTTTCGTAAATAAGTAGATTAGAATTTAAAATTGTGAAAGTTTTGTTTAATTTCGGAAAAGTAGCGCTGGCTCACTTTCTACCCCTTTCCAAAAACTTTCGGTTCTCTATCCACTTTTATAAGTTAGCTGCGAAAACGATCGATATAGATCTTTTTTAAAAACTATATGGAAAAATTGAAGCCTAAAGATAAAATTTAACCAAATCTCGATTCAATACAATGTACATTGCCTCAGACAATGATTCATGATTTATTATTATTACGTACAGAAAAAAGTGTCATTGCGAGTGCGCCGTTAGCGGATTTATCCTTTGACAGACAGACTAAGCAATCTCCAAACATCTTGAAATTGCCTAAGAATTCACAAGTCTGTTGATTCCGTGAAATGATGCTGCCTAATGCGCGTCATAGCGCTATGTTTAACAACTGGCGATCAAGAATCGTGATTAAGTTATTCTGTTCATCCGGTTTAAACTAGAATTTCATAGGAGATGACTAATGCAAATCGAAACCATTGAAATCCGCAACTTCAGATTGTTTCGATCCGTGGAATTAAAGAATTTACCGCGCCTTACTGTGGTCGTTGGCGCGAATGGTTCAGGCAAATCAACCCTCTTTGACGTTTTTAGTTTTCTAAAAGATGCCTTA
This sequence comes from uncultured bacterium, assembly GCA_964635255.1. GTDB lineage: Bacteria > Electryoneota > AABM5-125-24 > Hatepunaeales > Hatepunaeaceae > CAZWOY01. The sequence goes on along the minus strand of CAZWOY010000527.1, from coordinate 1,765 downwards.
GCCCAAAACGTTTCAACCGCCGTTATGCGAAGAGGGGGATTTAAAGAACTTATAAGTCGCGGCGAAAAAGGATCAATCGAAATTGTTGTAAAATTCCGTGAAAGCGGCGGAAGGCTTGCAACTTATGAATTAAAAATTGCTGAGGACGCCGGTAAATCGGTTGTTTCTCGCGAAATTCTTAAATTCAGGCGAGGTCAATATGGTCAGCCTTGGCATTTCGTGGACTTTTCTCGAGGGAAAGGGACTGCAATCACAAACGAATCAGCCTACGGTCAGGAAGGGGTAAAAGCTGAACGAAAAGAATATGCATTGGATGATCCAAGTGTGCTTGCTATAAAAGGACTTGGGCAGTTCAAAGAATTTAGAGTCGTAGCGGAATTCCGAAGTCTGATCGAGAATTGGCATATTTCTGATTTTCATATTGCTGAAGCTCGTCCAAGCGCTGACGCCGGATATGCTGAACATCTCTCAACTCGCGGCGATAACATTGCCCAGGTTGCGCAGTACCTTTATGAAAACCATCGAGAGCGATTTAACAAAGTGTTGGATGCTATGAAAAAACGCGTTCCCGGCGTAACCAAAGTTGAAGCCAAACCAACTGAAGACGGTCGTTTAGTGTTGCGGTTTCAGGATGGCAGTTTTAAAGATCCTTTTATTGCTAAATTTGTTTCCGACGGTACGATTAAGATGTTTGCCTACCTGGTTTTGCTGTATGATCCGAAACCCCATCCGCTGTTAGCGGTTGAGGAACCGGAAAATCAATTATATCCGATGCTTTTGCATGAACTTATAGAAGAATTTCGTGATTACGCCAGCCCGGCGCGCGGAGGGCAGGTTTTTATTTCCACCCATTCGCCTGACTTCTTAAACGGCGCTGATTTGGAGGAGATATTCTGGCTCGATAAAAAAAATGGATTTACATCTGTGAGGCGCGCATCGGACAGCGAATTATTAAAAAATCTCGCAAGGGAAGGCGACTTGCCGGGAGCTTTATGGAAACAAGGACTTTTTGAGGGAGCCGATTCATTATGAAACGGATAGTGTTCATGTTGGAAGAGTATTCAATGAAAACACTGCTGGAAGGGCTGCTGCCGCGATTGATTCCTGATTTGCAGTTTATTTGCATTCCACATGAGGGCAAACAGGATCTTGAGAAGAGCATTCCTCGAAAACTTAAAGGGTGGAACAAACCGGAGGCAAGTTTTATAATCGTCAGAGATAATGATGGAGGAAACTGCCAAGAATTGAAGAAGAAACTTGTAGATTTGTGCAATATTAATGCGAAGCGCCGCGCTCAAGTTCGGATTGTCTGTCAAGAATTAGAAGCGTGGTATTTTGGTTCTCCGGAAGCGTTAAGCAAAGCATTTAGCAAAAGCAAACTTGGTAAAATTGGTCTAAAAGCCCGCTACCGCGTTCCGGACTCTATTCATCAACCTTCCAAAGAAATAAAGAGGATAATCCCTGAGTTTCAAAAAGTCTCCGGGGCGCGAAAAATGGCTTTACTTCTTGATCCTATAACGAATTCATCACGAAGTTTCCAAGCGTTTATCAAATGCGTTAAGGATGAATTCTTAGAAATGAAAAACTAAATTAGCTCATTTCATATTGATAAACTTATTTGATTATTACTGCGTGCAGGAAAAAGCGTCATTGCCGGTTGCAATTTACTCAAATCATGTTTAATTTATATTACTACGTACATGAAAAAGCGTCATTGCGAGTCTGCCTTTAGCAGACTAAGCAATCTCCTGACGTCTTGATATTG
>CAZWOY010000526.1:0-2763 GCA_964635255.1 uncultured bacterium | reverse complement strand
AGTGCGCGCTTCAGCGCGTACCGGGCGCCCCATGCGCGCTGAAGCGCGCACTCAAAGATATTAATCCAAGCCATAATCGAATCTGGATGCACAAGTCAGCCTCTTAAAATTTTCTTCAATTTCTCAAAATCTTCGTTTGTATTTATTCCATTTGCTGCTTCATCCACCAAAACCGCCCTCACCTTATATCCATAATACAATAACCTTAACTGTTCAAGCTTTTCCAATCTTTCTAACGGGCAGGGATTTAATTTGCTGTACTCAGATAGTATATTCGATCTAAATGCATAAATGCCAATGTGAACAAATGCAAGATTATCCTCATCTATCCAGCCATACGGAATGGCTGACCTTGAAAAATAGAGCGCGCATCCGGCGGCGTCCAGAATAACTTTCACAGATGACGGATTTAAAAAGCTCGTGTGGCTTTTAAAAGGAGCGGCGGCTGTGGCAACATCCGAATCAGGATCTGATAGCAATTTCTCAATCGTCGCATCGATGACTGCCGGATTGAGCAGTGGTTCGTCGCCTTGAATATTGACGATAATTTCAGGATGCGCTTCATCGGCATAAATTTTTTCAATGGCTCCGGCTACTCTGTCGCTCCCGCTTGAGAAAGGTTCATAAATATCGATGACGTCGGCGCCGAATTTTCTTGCAGCGTGCGATATTTTTTCATCGGCTGCAGCAATAATAAGCCGGTCCAGCTTTTCGGACTTGACCGCTCTGCGCCAGGTATATTCTAAAATACTCTGGCCATCGATTTCCATTAACAGCTTTCCGGGGAATCGCGATGAAGCGTACCGAGCCGGAATAACGCCTACTAATGATTCCACGCCGTTACTCATCTTCCGGCATCATCGCTTCAGCTTCGATTTCAACCAGCATTTCCGGGAGTACGAGCCAACTTACTCCTATTAAACTCGAGGCTGGGAGTATTGCCCCAAACAACTCGCCATGAGCCTTTGCAACCTCCTGCCACCGGCTTACATCGGTAACGTACACCCTCGTGCGCACGACGTCCTTAAGCTCAGCTCCAAAATGATTCAGCGCTTTTTCAATATTTCGAATCGCCTGAACGGTCTGAGCGTAAGCGTCATTAACGCCGGCAATTTCACCGTTCTCGCCAAATGCCGTAGTCCCTGAAATAAAAATTCGAGAGCCATTCCTGACAGCTCTCGAATATCCTGTAACCGGTTCCCATTTAGAACCGCTTGAATAATTTTCGCGTATCATTCTAAGTCTTCTTTGTATTTTGCAACCGTTTATCGTTTAGGTTCAAGAATTACAACCTCGCACGGCGCTACTCGCTTAAATCTTTCCGCGTCTTCTTTTTTGCCCACAACATCGGGATCTCCCCAGTGCATTGGGACAGCCGCCTGAGGTTTAAGCAAATGACAGGCGTCCACGGCTTCGCCTGGATCCATAACATAAGTTCCCGATACCGGCAGAAGCGCTATATCGCAGGTAAAATCGCGCATGTGAGGAAAAGCGTCGCAATCTCCGGTGTGATAGATTTTCACGCCATCGAGCGTTACAATATAACCGACATGCCCATATTCGCGCAGATGGAACTTTTTATTGGTATTGTAAGCTGCAGTTGCATAAACGTCCAAATCGTCGATTTTATGCTTCATGTACGCTAATGTGTAATAATCAGCGTTTGGATATGACTTGCGGCAGCACTCCGCAGCCATGACTTTGCCGTTCCGGGCAAGCGCTTTTTTAATGTCGGCGGGGCTGCAATGATCGTAATGATCGTGAGTAACAAGGACGACGTCTCCATCGCCGCCATAACCGTCGGGCAGTTTCCAGGGATCGATGTAAACCGTTTTGGAGCCGTTGAGTTTAAAGCTCGCATGACCCAGCCATTCTATTTTATCCAAAACTTGACGGATTTTATCATCCATTTTCGCCTCTTAAACAGATTGCCTTGAATTAATAATCAACAATCAGCCTGCTCTAAGTAAAAGAGAAAACAACATATCGTTCCGAGCTTGCGCCATCCACAGGCCAATAGTAAATCTCGCGCGGTTCTCGCGTTCGTTTGCTTGTAACGCGCGACCTGATTCGCTTGATGCCGGGAGCTAATCCTTTGCCTTTCGGCTGCACGACGGTATCAACGGTCAGATGCATTTCATAGGCAGCTACTTGTGCATCATACTTATCCTGTTTTTCTACTTCGGTCATGATCCTGCCGCCAAATGTCTTGTATTGAACAAGGATAATGTTGCTAACCATTTTGTAGCCATTTTGCCTTAACTCACGCATGAGCTCTTCCATTTTTCCGCCTAAATTCAACGGTTTGCCCATGATGTTCATTAAGGAAACATAATAAAAGGATTTGCCGGTCCAGTCAAATTCCTTCGCTTCCCAGTCCAATTCGTTGAACTTTGTATTTTTCATTATCGCCATGATGCGCCCTCTTTGGGATGTGTTCGTATTAGGAATAATTCTCAGTTTGGGCAAAATCGGTAAAATTTACGCCAAACAGATCCTTTACTAATCCAAACTTATGTAAACTCTTCTCTTTTCATTTGTCAATATAAACCAATCAAAGCAATTGTCAACTTTTAAATCTGGATTGACCGGCGGGAGAGTTTGAAATACAGATAAATGAACGGAATTATTGAATCGCGCCGCGCAGCATTATAATAATCAGGAGTATTACCCATTAGCGCGCTCTTTAGCTCACATTCAGCATTGAATTATTAGTTAGGTCATAAAATGTTATCCCTTAGTAGGGCAGGCGTCTCTGCCTGC
>CAZWOY010000525.1:0-2767 GCA_964635255.1 uncultured bacterium | reverse complement strand
CTGACGCCCAGAATTATCGCATTGAGTGCGCGCTTTAGCGCGTACCGGGCGCCTCATGCGCGCTGAAGCGCGCACTCAATGTTGTTAAACCAGCTATTTTCATGTTCCGTGGCGAAGCTCGCTTCATGAATAATTAATGGTAAAAACGATAAAATTCGAAAAACGAAAATAAATTTAGTGAAGATAAATACCTTAATCAGCGAGTTCAAGCATAATTTGGATTCTACATTCTGTTGTGAGCATAGTAATTTCCTATTCTTGAATAAAGAAGTCTGAATTTGCCCAAACAAGTTCATTTTCCACATCTCCTTAAACTGGTAAAAGCCTGGGATTTTCATCCTATGGTCGGCTGGACAACCGTTATCCGCACAATTGGAGCTTTAGGCTTCGCACTGTCGATTCCCTTTTTATCTATTTACCTGAATGAAGAATTGGGCATTTCACCGACCTACATCGGTCTGATGTTCACTATTTCCGGAGTGGTTGGATCAAGCGTCGGGACAATCGGCGGCAGTCTTTCCGATCGCTACGGAAGGAAGAAAATGCTCTATCAGCTGCTGGCGCTGCGAGCCGTTGTTTTCTTCATCTTAGCCTATTTAGTCTGGCATAATATTTCATTTGTCGTATTTGCGATTTTCTGGACTGTGAACAGCCTTCTGGGCGCTTCTACTTTTCCGATCTCCGACGCTATTATCGCCGACGTCACGCCGTCGAACAAACGTTCCGAGGGATACGGCATTCTTAGAGTCGGAGCGAATCTCGGCTGGGCGCTGGGTCCGGCTATAGGCGGCGTAATTATCGTTATAGGCTATCACTGGCTGTTTTTATTTACGGCGATTACGCTCGTGATTACCTCCTTCCTCGCCTATTACAAGTTGACTGAAACTTTTAAGCCTGGCAAGATCGATCAGAAGACTAAACATACGTTCACGGTTATTGCGAAGGATCATTACGCTTTGGGTTTTCTTTTGATCCTGCTGTGCTTGACGCTGGTCAAGGGACAGTTGATTGCGACTCTGTCGATGCATGCGTCTGCAAACGTTGGATTGCCGAAAGTCGAGATAGGCGTTGTTTACTTGATTAACGCCGGAATGGTAACGCTGCTGCAAGTTCCGTTGGCGCGGTATATCAAGAAGTATCGAATTCTGAGCCTGATGTCGATTGCGGGCGTATTTTATGCGGTCGGGTACTTTATCGTGGGATTGTCGCAGGAGTTTGCGCAGTTGATAGCCGGCGTCGTCGTCCTGACAATAGGCGAGATGATCGAAAGTCCTTCCTCGAGTACATATATGTCGCTGTTAGCCCCTGAAGGCCGACTGGGAGCGTATATGGGCGGCTATAGCGTCGTGATTATGCTCGGATGGGCGGTTGGCCCGTTGGCAGGCGGTTTTCTGTTGGATAACGCTCCTACCCCGGTCGGAGCCTGGTCGGGTATTTCGATATTGGCTTTAGTCTCTTCCACAGGCTTTTTAATAATGAAGAAATTTGAAAAAAGAGTGGAAGATCGATTTGCCACGTCGGATTATTAATTATTTCGGGTATCTAACGGCAAAATTGTCGAATAAATAATCTATCGGATCCACGGCTTTGCCATCGACTTGTACTTCATAATGGAGATGTGGTCCGGTGCTTCTGCCGGTGTTGCCGACTTCGCCGATTTTTTGACTGCGTTCGACGGTTTGCCCGTTTTTTACCAGTATTTTGCTGAGATGTCCATAGGCCGTGCGGAATCCATAGCCGTGATCGATTATTACGGTTTTGCCCATGCCCGGCATACGTTTGGCTAAAACGACCTTGCCGTCGGCGGTAGTCATGACAGGCGCACCCGGTTCATTGCTGTAATCGACGCCGTTGTGATGCGCCCGGCGCCCGGTGAAGGGATCGCGGCGCCAACCGAAACCGGAGCTTACAAATCCGCCTTCCAGAGGACGTATCGAGGGAGTATGGCTTATCAGATCCGCATTCTTGACAAATTGCCGTTCAATTTCTTTAAAACTGGATATCTGGAGTTCTAATTCACGCTCTAATTTTTCGAGATCGTATATAAGTTTTCTAACCGATTCATTTTCACTGTCGTAATCAAAATCCGGAGCGACCGTACCGCCAATACCGACCTGTCTGGTGTCATCGTCGATTTTCGGCATATTCGCAAGCAGCCGGAGCTTATCGTCCTCTTCGTAAATGATTTCCAGATCATTATTAAGGCTTTTTAGTCTCTGCCCCATCCGATCAAGTTCCAGTCTTAACTCACGATTTTCATTTTCGACCGAAGCCATTGAATATTTTGTGAGTTTCCCAGAGACGAACTTGACTGAAACAAAAATGGTTGCGAAGAGGAATAAAACGGTGAGAGTCGTATATAAAGCTAATTTGTATCGGGAGATACGGAATATCCGCTGATCGGACGAACCTTCGCGGATGATTAAAACTTTGCAGCTGGATTTACTCATTCCGCGCCCTGAAGAATTGAACAAATGTAGTGAGGATCAATAATGCTCCCTGAATCTAACCTTTACAGTCTCAATGATGTCTGCAAGATAATGCTATTGTCATTGATTGTCAAGCCATAAATGTTTTAAAGTCGATGAATATTGATTTGATATGAGTAAATTTTGTATCATATACCTTTCAAGCGGGATTTTAACCGCCTGCAAGCCATGCGGGATTGCTTTCGCTTAAGAGTGGTCATTTCCGCCAGTCAGTCTGTTCGAGAATGGAGTAAGAGAGCTTGCAATGGAGTAAGAGAGCTTGCAATGGAGTAAGAGAG
>CAZWOY010000524.1:0-2769 GCA_964635255.1 uncultured bacterium | reverse complement strand
TCATCCCGGTGAAAAGGAAAACGACGCCGATTACGCAGAAAAACTCGCAAGGATGGGCGAAATATATGTAAATGATGCATTTGGCGCAGCCCATCGCAAGCAGGCTTCAATTCACGCAATCACGCAGAATTTCCCTGGCTGCGCAGTTGCCGGCAGGTTGATGATGCGCGAACTGCGGTTTCTTTCGAGATCGTTGCTCCACCCGCAAAGACCTTTCATCGGGGTCATCGGCGGCGCCAAAATATCGTCGAAACTGAAGACAATAAAAAGACTGCTTCCTAAAGTCGATAAACTGTTGATCGGAGGAGGCATGGCTTATACAATCATCAAAGCCAAAGGTGAAGAAATCGGCGATTCTATTTTCGAACCTGAACAACTCGATACAGCGCGTGAAATAGTCGAATCACCCGATTTCGACAAAATTGTTCTGCCAATCGATTCGATTTGCGCTCAGAATATGGAATATGGAGCAGAAAGAAAGACTTTTAAATCTGGGCAGATTCCGAAAGGCTGGAAAGGTCTCGATTTGGGAAGAGAAGCCCGGCAATTATTCGTCAGTATTATTAAAACCGGCTCGACAATTCTGTGGAACGGTCCAATGGGTTACTTTGAACGCGAACCTTATGCACCCGGAACGCGAGTTATTGCGCGCGCTTTGGTGGACGTCACAGCTAAAGGCGGTACAACTATAGTCGGTGGCGGCGACACTATGGCGGCTATTCATAAGTTTAACCTGATTGCGATGACGCATATTTCAACCGGAGGCGGATCGCTGCTTGAGTTCATGGAAGGCAAAGTCCTTCCGGGAGTCGAAGCGCTGACCGATCAACCGGAGGTTGTATGAGTGAAATTATTATAGCCGGAAACTGGAAAATGAACACAACTCCCGGTGAAGGCGTAAAACTGATTGAAGAAATTCATAAGCAGATTTCTGATTTTGGCGGGGTGCAGGTTGTGGTTTGTGCGCCGGCAACTCATTTGGCTGTTCTTAAAGACCGCCTTGCGCATAAAAACATCGGACTTGGCGCTCAAAATGTCCATTGGGAATCTTCCGGCGCTTATACAGGTGAAATATCCGCCTTGTCGCTTAGAGAAATTGGATGCCAATGGGTAATTATCGGTCACAGCGAAAGAAGAACTTATTTCGGCGAGACCGATAAAACCGTAAATAAACGCTTAAAAAAAGCTGTCGAAATGGGGTTAAGACCGATTGTATGCATCGGAGAATCCATCGATGAGCGTGAAGCCGGAAAAACTTTTAACGTACTCGAGCGACAAATTGAATTAGGATTAGAGGGCGTCGAAAAAATCGGCAAAGGCGGAGTCGTTATCGCTTACGAACCGATTTGGGCTATTGGCACAGGAAAAACCGCAACGCCTCACCAAGCGCAGGAAGCCCATAAGTTCATTCGCGATAAACTCGCAAAGATATTTGGCAGGGACAAAGCTGATGATACCGTCATTCAATACGGCGGGAGTATGAATGATAAAAATGCGATGGAATTGCTCGAATGTCCTGATTTGGACGGCGGTTTAGTAGGCGGCGCAAGCCTTAAGCCGGAGAAATTTGCCGCTATCGTCCAGGCTGCAAAAACCGTTCATGGGTGATGAAATGAATGGGTAGGCTTGTTATACTACTGTGTGCGTTAAATAGTGTACATATTCCTTGATGCATATAAACCAAAACTCGTTCCCACGCTGGAGCGTGGGAACGAGTCGGTAATTTGTACACTATTTATTGCACTTGGCAATAACAGGTTAAAAGGTCCCTTAATGCTGAGGGACCTTTTTTATACCTTAGCCTGCTTTTTAATTTTCAAAGGCTTATGCCCCCATTTTTTTGAGACAATTTCGCGCTGCTCTCGGATTGCGTCGATTACATTCTGTGAAATTTGTTTCCAGGTCTCTATTTCTTTTCCAATTTCCGGCTTCGCATTAAATCTTACAGGTTTGCCGATTGATATTCTGATTTCATAGCCAAGACTGGGGATAGCTCTGCCGATAGGCAGAATTTTCTCCAATCCCTGATGATACATCGGTACAATCGGAGCGTTTGTTTCGCAGATAATCCGGCCGATTCCGGGTTTGGGAGCGCCGATTTCTCCGGTTCTTGTTCTCGTTCCCTCCGGGAAAATATGGAGAACTCCGCCTTGATTAACGGCGTCGATTATGCGGTTCATACCCTCCTGCATAATGCCGTTTCCACGCACAACCGGTATAGCCTTGCATTGGCGCATAAACCAGGCGGCAAATGGATTCTTGTAAAAATTTCGCTCTTCGGGAGCATGATACGGGAAATACTTGTAACCCTTGTAAACCTTTGGAAAAAGTATTAAAGGCTCAATGAACAGGTCGTCAAGAAGCGTAATATGATTAGACGCCAATATCCAAGGCGGTTCAAGGTTTTTAATATTCTCAAATCCACTTATGCGCGTGCGATTAAAAATATTCATGAACAAACCGATTCCCGGCGTTATCAGCCCATTTACTAACGCATAAGAAATTGCTTTAAACAATAAAGAAGGTTTTTGAGGCGGGAAATGCTTGTGATTTCCCGATCCATTACGTCCTAATCTTTTTTCCAGCGCTTTGATGTGTGTAAGTGATCTCAAAATTGAGCCTGTAAAATTTCTCCATTTCGGTTGTTGCAAAATTCGGGAAAAGAATAAAGACTTCCTGGAATCAGCCTTATATTATTACGTGCATAAAATAGTCGCCATCTCCAGGAATCTGATGGAATGCGGATATTAATCAATATCAAGCATTATC
>CAZWOY010000523.1:0-2778 GCA_964635255.1 uncultured bacterium | reverse complement strand
CTATACATTAGGACGCCTGACAGGCACTCACTATACATTAGGACGCCTGACAGGCGCTCACTATACATTAGGAAGCCTGACAGCGCGCACTATGCATTAGGAAGCCTGAAAGGCACTCGCTATACATTAGGACGCCTGACAGGCACTCACTATACATTAGGACGCCTGACAGGCGCTCACTGTGCATTCTCGGACAGTCTGCTTCATGGAAATGCCTGCCTGTTACTTTGCGTATTCTCGTCCAGTCCGATTTGCTTGACTTATTTGTATAGAAATTATATATTTTAAAATATAGGTTTGTCTTTTAGCAATGCGCTTTATTTAGGAACAGTTATGTTCAATCCGAAATGCGGCGTTTGCGATCCTGTAATTGCGTTTGGCAAAGCAGCTCAGTTATCCGGTCTTTCTACGTCCGCCCTTAGAAAGTATGAATCTTACGGTTTGGTTGTATTTCACAGATCGCCGTCAAAACAAAGATTGGTTTCATTCGAAGATATCGAACGAATCAAAGCAATTCAAGATATTATTAAAGAAAAGCATTTGAATATCGAGGGGATACTAAGACTCTGGGCTCTCATCCCTTGTTGGAAGATCAAAGGCTGCTCGAGCGCTCAAAAGAGATCCTGCCCGGCTCCGCTGAATTCCATTCGACCTTGCTGGGTAACGCTGCATTTTTCAGGATGCGAGGATATTTCAAAATGCGCTGATTGCGATGTATATAGAATCAGCGTTAATTGTATCGATGAAATCAAAGATCTTTATCTGGAATTTAATCTCTCCGAAGAGACTCCCGAATAAATATGTCCCAATTTAAAATTCTTTTTCTTTGCACCGGAAATTCAGGCAGAAGCCAGATGGCTGAAGCATTCGCGAAATCTTATTCCAATAAAAATACGCTAATTAAAAGCGCCGGCGATTCGAACCATAAAATTCATCCGTTTGCCCGGTCGGTCATGGATGAAATTGGGATTAAGATTCCGAAGGAAGTTGAAACAACGATCGATAAAGCTAAGTCGGAAATATTCGACGTTATAGTAACATTATGCAATAACGCTCTGGAAATTTGTCCGGTATTTCCCGGATCTCCGGCAAAAATTCACTGGGCGTTGATCGATCCGAGCAAGAAAGAAGCGCAGGATTCCACAGATTCGATTGAGATCTTCCGGGAAATCAGAAACATAATCTACCAACGCGTAGCGTGCCTTTTCCAACCAGGATTTCTCGACTCGATCCGGGATCAACGCTATACTCTCGGTTCGATACTTGACAACCTTACCGATGGAGTCATGGCGCACGACGTCCATCGTCGAATTTATTATTTTAATCGCGCCGCTGAAAGAATTACGGGCTACTCCTATAGTGAAGTTATCGGACAGGACTGTCATGAAATTTTTCCCGGCCGGTTCTGCGGAGGCGATTGTTCTTTCTGCCAAAATGAATCACTTGAAAAACAAAAACTGAGATATTCCAAATCGCTCAAGCATAAAAACGGCGAAGTCAGGAATCTTCAGATGTCGGTGGTTACAACTCAGGATCCATCCGGGAACATCATGGGCGCGCTGGTAATATTCCAGGATTATACCGAGGTTGTAAATCTCAGGAAACGACTGGACCGAAGTCTCGGATTTCAAGGCATTATCGGCAACCATCCCTCGATGCAGAAGGTATTCGAAGCGATCCGAGAATTAGCCGATCTCAACGTGCCAATTCTCATTCAGGGCGAGAGCGGCACCGGAAAAGAGATGGTTGCGAAAGCTCTGCACCGGCTGAGTTCGAGATCCACTAATCCGATTGTACCGGTTAATTGTGGAGCGCTGCCGGAAGGAACACTCGAAAGCGAGCTTTTCGGTCATGTCAAAGGCGCCTTTACCGGCGCTATCCGAGATAAGAAAGGGAGGTTCGAACTGGCTGACACCGGTACGATTTTTCTTGACGAGATTGGCGAAATCACACCCGCCACTCAGGTCAAGATGCTTCGGACGCTGCAGGATAAAACATTTGTTCCGGTCGGCGGCGAGAAATCAATTAAGGTTGACGTCAGAATAATCTGCGCCACCAACAAGGATCTTAAACAACATACTCAAAATGGCTATTTCCGCGAGGATTTATATTACAGATTAGCCGTAGTCCCTATCAATCTTCCACCATTAAGAGAAAGATCAAGCGATATTCCATTGCTGATAAAGCATTTCCTGGAAAAATTCTCGGATACAACCAATAAATCAGCGCCGGGAATAACGCCTGAAGCTCTTGACGTCATGAAGAGCTATCACTGGCCGGGCAATATCCGCGAGCTTTCGAATGCAGTTCAATACGCATTGATCAAATGCCACAGCGGCGAGATCGGATTGCGGCATCTTCCACCCGAACTAACCGGTAGAATCAGCGATCAAAATCGTAAGTCTGTTGGGAGGAAACCGAAACTGAATTTAAAAATCGTTAAAGAAATGCTGAATCGAGTCGATGGCAACAAAGCGAAAGCGGCGCGAATGTTGGGAGTCAGCAGGACTACTTTGTACAGGTTTTTGAGTGTGACTGATCGTTAACGGTTATTGGTTTGCACTATTACTGCGTGCAGTAAAAAGTGTCATTGCGAGTCTGCCTTTAGCAGACTAAGCAATCTCCTAACATCTTGATATTGCATAGTATTCCTCATCAAGCGGATTCCGTGAGATGGCGACTATTTTATGCACATAGTAGTAGTAGAAGAATAAGCGTTTATGAAGAGAGCTTGCAGACGCCCCCGTCTGCAAGCTTAGAGTGCGCGAAGTAAAAAGC
>CAZWOY010000522.1:0-2780 GCA_964635255.1 uncultured bacterium | reverse complement strand
CATCCATTAAAATACAAAGGTTAACGAAATGACCGATGTGAACGCTTTTGGGTATATCTTTTTATCCGGCGCTCTGCAGCCTGAAGGCTGTACTCCAACGAAAGGCTGCCCGCCGCCGAAGTTTATATCTGTGCGCCAAGCGTCTTTAACTAACATCATAAGATGCGTAAACCCAATAAAAAAAGGCTGCCTATGGGAAGGCAGCCTTGAAGATACGGAAACGGCAAATTACTTCAGGTAAAGTATCTTTTGATGTGCGGTTTTATGTTCGCCGTTCAGTTTGAGGATGTATAAACCGCTGTTAATCCCGTTTGATGCGGCGTCGAATGAAACGGTATGCCTCCCGGCGTTGATCTGTCCGTCGTAAAGCTCCGTCATTTTCCTGCCGGCTAAGTCGAACAACGCCAAATTAATCTGACCGGCTTTGTCCAATGAAAATGGAATCACGGTCGAAGCGTTGAACGGATTGGGGAATGCCGGATCAAGGCTGAAGGATAGTGGCTTTTCAACCTGATCGGGCGGCGTGAATTGTCCGCTGTTGTGCCAGTCCCAGATGCGGTTCATGAATGACGCCCGGCTGTCGGTCATCATGAATCCACTGAGCGATTCGATCGGAAACGCCAGCAGGAGAGTCTTGAAGTTATCGGTGTGGTTCACAACGCCGGCGACGCCGTTCGGCTCTTCTTCCGTTCCCCACATTAGAACCGCTTCACCGTCGTTTTCGAGCGTCAATGACGGCGTGGCTTCCGGGAATCCGGCGCACTCGTCGTCGCGACCTCCGGCATACAGGTCCGCGTCTCCGAAGAATTCCACGCCTTCGATGCCGTGAATCCGACTCTGACCGTTATCCTCTTCGTTTACGCTGGCTCCGAAATAATTGCGCAGGAAATTCTCATCGCCATTGGCAATATAACCCCAACTGCTAAGAACCATCGTACCGCCGCCGTCGAGATAAGACCTCAGCATTTGTTTTTCCCACTCCTCGATAATGCCGGCTTCGAGGTTGAAACTGTGCCAGAATACGATGTCGTAGTTTGGAAAGACGTCATCGACGATAACTCCCAATTCCGACCGGTCGATATAATCGGCAAAAGGAATCGCTTCGTTATCGAACATTTCACGCATAAAACGAGCGGCGTTTTCATTGGACGAAGCATCGACATGAAGAATGTCGGGCCAGCCTACCGTGAACTCGACAGTGTTTTGAATCAGGATATTTTCATTCTGATCGACAACGGTTACCTGCATGGCGACTCTGTGCGGTTGAGCGTCTTCAGCTACTGTGAACAGGAAAGGCAGATCTTTATTATCGACCGAAGAATTCACTTCGATATAGTCAATTTCAAAGAAATCGCGCAGCAACTCGATATCTTCGTCTTCGCAGGTTACGCGCGCCGTAACAAATTCAACGCCGCCTCGATTAGCGCCATTTTCAAGCGTAACCACCAATCCGGCGGTTTCGCCCGGCTCAGCTCGGCCATCGTCGTTGCCATCGGCTTCATCGACTACGAACCATTCGCCGAATGCCAACGCCGGGAAAAAGAAGTTCTGAGCCTGATGGACTTCATGGTCGTTTTCATCCTGCACCCATGCCACCAGGTTCAAATTTCCGCTTTCCAGATCGTGCCAGCCGATATCTTCGATATCCTGTTGAAATTCCCAGTTCAATGTTTCGCCGTTGGAAATGGAAAATTCAGTTCCGTTTGCATTAGGCATGAATTTCAACACGGCGTCGTGATGTTCGTTCTGACCGGTCGGGGCTCTGTATTCCCAATAGTCTTCAACGATAGCGACGTATAGTTCTGTGTTATCGACGTCAGATTCAGCTTCGATCTCGATCGTTGCCGTGAGAGTCGTTCCTTCAAGAACGCCGTTTAAATCGATCCTGAGCGGGGAGTCTTCTTCGGCTCGGTTGGTCAATTCGTTTGCAATTGCGGCGCGCGTTCTGCCGTTGAAGCTGTCGCCGTTGACAAAAAGTGCAGGAACGCCCCGGACTCCGTAATAAGCGACTCGGGTGCGCATTTCGCTTTCATTGGCAAGATACCAGGGATCGTTGCCGGCGCCGGGCCACCAGACATGGATAGCGGCAACGGCGACGACGTCGTCGCCGGCGTCCTCGATGCCCGCTTCCAATGCAGGCGCTAATCCGGCGCAGGGCGGGCAGGTAGTGGAAGTGAAGTCTTCTAACAAGACCTTACGCTGAAAAGCCTCAGCGTCTTCCACAAAGACCATCGTTACGAGGAAAATGAAAATGACTAACGGTATGTACGCCATTTTCATTTCGGAAAAACGTCTTAAAAAGACAGACATGAAGTCCTCCGTTTACAAAGTAGGAAAAAGTAAAATTCCAGATTCAATCTATCGAATTTCTACTGTTAGTAGATACGAATAACAACTGTGTTTTGTAAGGACTAAAACGAAAATCCGCTTTAATCTTTTATTACCCCGTTGGGGTAATATATTGTAAAAACACTCCTGAAGCAAGCTATAATTTTCAGTTTAACCAATCGAAACAAGCTTCGCTTGTGAGTTACGCCATGAATAGCTATATTATTCAGATACTTTTGCGAACGCCGTTTTTTTTGGTTGAATATTTGCTGAACTTAAAAATGTATTTCTTTTTATTTGAAACGGCAAGGTTTATGAGTTTTGTGAATCTGTGAGGGAAATTTAACTCGTTTACAATTTAACTCGTTCCCATGCTCCCGCGTGGGAATGCATACTTAAACAGGCGAACAATATCTTGCAGACGAGGGCGTCTGCAAGCTCTCTGGATTTTT